>JBGTJM010000292.1:0-10563 GCA_041745115.1 Thermomicrobiales bacterium | reverse complement strand
ACGTCGATCTACTCGATCTGCCTGACCATCGGCAGCGTTTCACGCAAGCCGGTTGTGATGGGATCGGAGATCGCGATTCGCGAGGTGATGTGCATCACGATCAGTCTCGATCATGACGTGATCGACGGGGCGCCAGCTGCTCGGTTCATCCAGCGACTGAAGAACGCCATTGAAAGGCCGGACCCTAGTGTTCTTCTGAGACAGAGAACAAGTCCGTCAGAGTAAGTCTGGTTTGCATCCAGCCTGTTGGGTGGTCCGCTGATCAATCAGATGGTTCGGAGGAACTTGCGGCATTGGCGAAATGAGCCACGATTCGGTGATCCCTTTGCCTACCTGAAATCCTCAGCATTGGCTCCCGCATCTCCTCAACAACTCTGTCGGGGCGATTGTGACGATTCTTGCTTGACAGTCTGGACAGTGGGGGTATAGTTCTTTTTGGAACGAGGACAATTGAAGAACTTTTCAGATGGGCGTAAGTGCAGGCGAGAGGAGTCGAACAATGACGATGAACCGTCGGGATCTCTTGAAGCGGACCGGAGCAGCATCTGCAGGTCTCGCAGCTGCGAGTGTATTGCCTACTACCACGATCCACAGGTCTGTTCACGCGCAGGATCCAGTGCGACTGAGCGTCTGGAAAGCACCGCACACACCGGATGATCAGTTGTTTTTCGATCAGAAGCTTGCGGCCTACGCCGAAGCAAACCCTGGGATCGAGGTCGAATATCGAGTTACGCCATGGGAGACCTGGCAGGAAACCTACACTGCCGCGTTTGCTGGGAGCGATCCTCCAGACATTTCCTACATGGTCAACAGCTTCTTCCCGAAGTTCGCCGAGGCAGACATGCTCGTTGATATCAGCACGATCGAGGGAGCTGACGTTGCCGCCTGGGAGGAGCTCTTTGATCCTGGTATCTGGAGTCTGGGAACGAGAGGTGGCTCAGTTTACGGCTTGCCATTCTTGCAGGCGGGTATTTCGCTCGTTTGGAACAAGGCGCTGTTCAGAGAGGCCGGCCTTGATCCTGAGGTAGGCCCTGCCACCTGGGATGAGCTCGTCGAAATGGCGAAAGCTCTTACAAAGGAAGATGGCTCCCAGTGGGGCTACTCGATCATGGACAACACCACTGGAGAGATGCTGAATTTCGTGCCGGTGCCGATCGTAAACTACGGCGGACCGCTGACCACCGACGACGACTCCGAATGGCTGGCAGTGGGCGAAGGATACGAGCAGGGCCTGCAGCTTCAGATCGATATGATCCAGACCGAGAACATCGCTCCGCCTCTGGGAACGTACGTCGGGCACGACATCGATACGGCATTTCTCGACGGCAGGATTGCCATGCAGCTGAGCTATTCGTCATTCCTGCAGCCGCTACTGCCCGACTACCCGGACTTCGAAATGGGTGTCGGAATGCCACCAGTCGGTCCACTGAACGATCTCTCCCTTGGGGGAGTCGGCTACTGGATGATGGCTGAGGCTACCGAAGCTAAGCCGGAAGCCTGGGCTCTGATGGAATATCTCACAAGCGAAGAGGTAATGAGTGAGTACGCATTGCTTTCGCGACTGTTTCATTGCCGGCTCGACATCAACCCATTTGAGGGAGACGAGCTGACGACTGAGTTCGCGGCAACACAGCGAAACTACATGCGGCTGCCGGCGCTGCCTTTTGATTACTGGAGCATCCTGATGCCCGAAATTGAGGCGACTCTCAATGGTCAGGGCTCTGCCGCCGACGCGCTAAATCGAAGTGCTGAACGAATCAACGAACGGATTGCCGAGGGCGGATGAACCTCGAACATTCCTATCGCCCCTAGAGCAGGTTCTGCCACGTCCGAGTTCGGCGTCATCGAGCTCGGATGTGGTGCGATCCACGCAATCAAGCCGGAGCAGTAGTTGGCAGATGTGACACAGGCCGTGCCAGGCAGTGCGTCGGCCCCACCTCGGGCCGCGGTGGCGCCGCTTTCCGTTCGCCTAAACAAGGCGTTCGGACCGTATCTCTTCATACTTCCCAAGCTGATCGTGTTCTCCGTTTTCATGCTCTATCCCCTTATTCGGGCGATCATGCTGACGTTTCAGGGGGGTGCAATCCTTTCGGGACTCAGTTGGGTTGGATTTCGGAACTATCGCCGGATAATCAACGACGACATCTTCTGGATAGGGCTGAAGAACTCGATTTACTACACAGTCATGGTTATTCCCTCAGTGCTGATCGTCGCGATCGTGCTGGCCGGACTGTTGAACCGCCAGATTCGATTCCGCCCGCTGTTCATCGTGCTGCTTATCGTCCCCACGGTTTCCTCCACAGTCGCGGCATCTGTGATTTGGAGCTACATGTTGCAGACCGACGGCGGTCTCTTCAACCGCATCCTCGGGCTGATTGGATTGGGTCCAGTCAACTGGTTAGGTACGTCGGGCTACGTCATTCCGATATTCGTCGCCCTTGAAGTTTGGCGAGGAGCCGGTTTCTATACCATTCTCTTTCTGGCATCGATGCAAAGTATTCCCAAACATCTCTACGATGCCGCTTCGATCGACGGGGCCACCGGCTTGCAATCATTTCGATTGGTCACCCTGCCCTTAATGCGCCCCACGATTCTGTTCGCTACAGTGATGGCGACAATCTGGAATCTGCAACTCTTTGATTCACCCTATGTGATGACCAAGGGTGGTCCCGGTTACGCATCCATGACAGTCGTTATGTATATCTACCAGCAGGCTTTTCGATTCGACTCGATGGGTCTCGCTGCGACCATGTCTCTGGTGTTGCTTCTCCTCATAATGACACTTGCCGTTGTGCAACTTCTGTTCTTCCGCAAGGAGGTCCAGTTCTGATGGCACGGATTGTTGGCGCGACAACGCCGGGGTTGTACTCATGAGCGCTGTTACGTCCGCATACAAGCCGGATCGGCGACTTCAGCGAAACAACCGCCTCAAAGATGTGGCGACATACGGAGTGCTGGTCCTCGCTTGCGTCGCGACAACCGGTCCAATCATCTTTCTGCTGGCGACGTCACTGAAAGAGACGTATACGCGGACTGTCGATCTCTCTGTTTTTTTGAGTCCAAGTTGGACCAACTACCACAACGTCTGGTTTGTGCACCCATTCAGGCAGTGGATGATCAACAGCCTCATCGTGGCTACAGTTGTGACTGTGCTGATTCTATTCATCGATTCCCTGGCAGGATATGCGTTCGCGCGGAAGAGATTCCGTGGCAGAGACGGACTCTTTCTGGTGTTGCTGGCAACGTTGATGATTCCGCTGCCAGTGACGCTCCTGCCAACATTTCTGCTGGCGAATCGTCTCGGCCTGATCAACACATACCAGGCACTGATATTGCCAGGACTCGCCTACCCTGTGGGCGTCTTCATGATGCGCCAGTTCATTCAGACCATTCCGGGTGAGCTGGAAGATGCTGCGCGGATCGATGGGATGAGCGATTTCGGAATCTACATCAGGGTCATTTTGCCGCTGTGTATTCCTGGCCTCGCGGTACTGGGCTTATTCACGTTCACAACGTCGTGGAGTGCGTTCCTCTGGCCGCTTATCGTGGCTACCAGTGACAGCACCCGAACAATCCCGCCTGGGCTCGCGACGATCCCAGGCCAATACAACACGGATTGGGGTTTGGCCACTGCTGCGACCGTTAGCAGCATGATCCCGATGTTGATCATATTTCTGATCTTCCAGAGGTACTTGCGTCAGGGATTTGGGGGCGGCAGAACGACCAAGGGTTAGAGAACGAATCAGTTTGGAGACATCAACGTGGCGGAAGTGAACATTCAGAACATTGTCAAGACATTTGGTGAGATCCGGGCCGTGGATGATGTCACTCTGACGATTCGCGATCGGGAGTTCCTTGTGTTGTTGGGGCCATCCGGATGCGGGAAGACGACACTGTTGCGCATGATCGCTGGTCTGGAAGAGCCCACATCTGGCGAGATATTTATCGATGAAAAGCTCGTGAACTTTACACCTCCAAAGGACCGGGACATCTCGATGGTGTTTCAGAACTACGCCCTCTATCCCCACATGGACGTGACGAACAACATCACGCTGGGACTGCGCCTACACAAGACGCCCAAAGATACGATCAAGGCGCGTCTCGCGAATGCAGCAAGCTGGCTTCAGTTGAGCTCGCTGCTCGACCGCACTCCACGGCAGCTTTCGGGTGGACAGCAGCAACGGGTCGCCCTCGGCAGGTCGGTGGTCCGGGAACCGAAAGTCTTTCTCATGGACGAACCGCTCTCCAATCTCGACGCCAGGCTAAGAGTCAACATGCGGGCCGAGCTCATCAAGCTCCATCGGCAACTGGGAGCCACAATCGTTTACGTAACTCACGATCAAAGTGAGGCTATGACGATGGCCACCCGGGTTGCCATCATGCGGAACGGAGTGCTCCAGCAGCTCGATGCGCCACTGAAGGTCTACCGGCAGCCCGCAAACAAGTACGTAGCCACGTTCATGGGCAACCCTGAGATGAACTTCCTGGAGGCTGGAATTGCCCGTGATGGCGAAGATTGGGTTCTCACCGGATCCACCTTCAGGCAGAAGCTGCCGGCGGAGCGCGGGGAGGCGCTGTCGAAACAAAACGGTCACGGATTCTGGCTGGGAGTTCGGCCTGAAGCGATCTCGATTGTGCCCGAATCCGAAAGCGATGACGGCATCCCGGCGATCATCGATGTGGTCTCGCCGATGGGCGGCAACACGCTTGTCTATGCGATTGTCGACGGGGAAACGCTGGTGGCAGATGTTCCTTCCGACGTCGAGCCTTCGGTTGGCGACAAGGTCAGGCTGGTACTCGATCCAACCAGGATCCATGCGTTTGACCGAGAGTCAGAGTTGGCACTTTGGTGATCGAGACGCTCGACTTTCGGGGTCTCTTGTTTGGGTGAATTGCCAGAAGGCTGTTTAACCAGTCAATAGCAACCTGATTGCGGTCCACTCACACAGCACGTAGAATCCGCCGTGAAATGATTTGGCGCTAACGACCGGAGCAACGCTATGATCCAGTTGGTTATTCGAGCGATTGTAGCGGTTGTCGCCAACGCCATTGGTCTGCTTGCGGCGTCAGCGCTGCTGGACGATTTCGAGGTTAACGGTGCGTCGTTCGCGATCGCTGTCATTATTTTCTCTGCGGCGACGGTTGTCCTGGGCCCTTTGGTTGTGAAGATCGCGCTGACGAGCGCACCCTACCTGATGGGTGGAATTGCTCTCGTGACAACGCTGCTTGGGTTGATTATTACCAATTTGCTTTCTGACGGATTTACCATCACAGGTGTTACCACGTGGGTGTTGGCCACGCTCATTGTGTGGATCTTCTCGGTGATTTCGAGCCTGCTGGTTCCGTGGATTTTGGTCAAATCCGCGATCACCGACTCTCCTGGTGGCCCATCAGGTTCCGTGCGGAACTTGCCTGGTCGTTAAGTCATGTACGCGGCATTCGCCGGATGCTTTTGCGGGCGTTTAGAGTGCTTTTGTCCCGAAGCAACCACCTGGCGTGATGCTCCTCATTTCCTGTTCGAATCGGTCGTGAGTTACGAGAATCTGATCAACCGGATGGAATGATGACTCCTGGCCATTGCGAGGAGAAACTCGTGACATCGACAACAATGCCATCGGGATCAGCAACCTTGAAAGACTCTGATGGCAGCTGACCGGGCACGGGCGGCCGACCAGCGTCCACACCGTCCCAGATGATCGGAAAATCGTTCTCCTCAAAACGCCCTACGGCAGCTTCCAGATCATCGACGATTACGCCGATATGCAGATAACTGGCCAATCCAGAGACGTGTGATGGCCGTTCCGGACCACGGTGGGGAAAGAGCCTGAAGTTGTGGATGCCGTCGGTCAGATCGACGCAATCTGGCACTTCGGAAATTACCTGTAGACCCAGCGCGTCACGCCAGAATCTCAGGGAATTATCGAGGTCAGTGGCACAGATTCCAATATGAACGAGCCTGGGTCGGTGGTTCACTCAGCTATTTCCTGCGTGGCACTCTGAATAACAGTCATCGGGCATCCAGAACCGGAAAAACGTCAAAGGCAAAAACTACACGACGGGCTTGTGAGCACTCTGCAATCTGGATAGTACGTCAATGGCCTCCGAGGTCACTGATTCCACAATGTCGTGAGCGCTCGCTGTTCGGTCGATCAGACCAACACTTTGTCCGGCATATTGCACAATTGCTGACAGATCACCGGTTACGTCGTCAGTCGGAAAATCGCTTTGATAGCGGAGTATGTCGGAGCCGTCCGCACGTTTCGCGATGGCATCTTCCCCGTCGACTCTCAAGTCCCTGGCCGGACGACCTGCGGCCACCCACGATTCGTAGGTTGTATTGGTAAGCGTTCGCAGTGGGGAGTTTGGCCAGCCATCATCGAACAGGTCAGTCAAGACGGTGTCGGTGACTCTGCTTCGCTCCAGGCGGGAGCGATAGTCGGCACGAATTGGCGCTTCCAGGGCCAGCAGAAAGCGGGTGCCCATCCAGATGCCAGCAGCGCCCAGCGCGAGCGCCGCCGCGAAACCTCGTCCATCGCCAATGCCGCCCGCAGCCACAACCGGGGTTTCCGGCACCGCATCCACCACTGCTGGAATCAGCGAGATGGAGCCGACATCGCCCCAAACGTGCCCGCCGGCTTCCATGCCCTGCGCTACGATGAAATCGGCTCCGAGTTCGGCCGAGCGCACCGCCTCCTGGGGGCTGCCAACTGAGTGGGAAACCAGGATGCCTGCTTCGTGACAGTCGGCGATCCATGGGCCAGGGTCGCCCCAGAAGAAACTGATGAGCGCGACTTTCTCCTCAAGTGCTATTGCCAGACGATCGGACGGATCCCATTCCAGAACGAGATTTACCCCAAAAGGCTTGCTCGTAAGCAACTTCGTCCGTCGAATCAGATCGCGGGCTTCTTCCGGGCTGCGCCACGTCAATGACAGCATCCCCATTCCGCCCGCATTGCTCACTGCGGAAACGAGCTCAGGCGTGGTGGCACCGCCGATTGGTGCCTGAATCACAGGTGTTTCGATGTTGAGGAGTTCAGTCAGCGGTGTCTGAAGGGTAGCCATACGCTTCCTTGCGGGATGAATGCGACCGCTAGGACCACAAACGCCGTGCGCAAATCTCACGGCTGAGACGGTTGAGAGGGAGCTTACCTGCAAACCATTAGCGTTGTCGGTGCCGGGAAAGGGACTCGGCGACCAGTGCAAAAAGCAGTTTAACCCATCGCAACTTTCGATCCGAAACCTCAGTGGGAAAAGGGGTTTTCTGGCTAGTAGCGGGATCAGCGCTAAAACCGGTTCAATTCTCGCTCGTGACCATAGCGTGACCATCTTAGGTCGTAGTCAGTCGCGGCTGTATCGCCGATCGCACATATTTACGCAAACCATCCAAATCGCATGGCAGTTTGCGAACAAATCGACTACACTAGTGAGGACACAACTGAATGGCCGGTATTTAGAGACCGCCTCTGCGCTTGGAAAACGTTCCGAGCCTTTGGCGGTTTTTTGCGTTGGAAATGAAAAGGAGAAAAGATTGAAGCAAATCGCTGACATTGAAACTCTTGAGCCTTTTGTACCGTTGAAGAAGGCCCTAAGTGCTCTTCCACCAATGAGTGAACCGACTCTGTACCGGGCCGCTCGAGAAGGGCGTTTGCCTTTCCCCGCGCTTCGGATCGGGCATCGCTGGTATGTGTCGAGGCGAGTTCTACAGGATCTCCTCAGTGAGTTGGGAGCGCCGGATGCTGCGGCATGATCACAATCACATCGTTGACATAGAGAAACCGGTTGCTAGCTTTGGACGGCAGTGCAACCGGTTCACAGAGCAGGACCTTATGAATGAACCACTCTCAGGATAGCATACCCAAAAAACCGATTTTCGGCTGGCCACCAGATCCACCACCTCAAGTTGTCAAGATCACCGCTGACCTACAGAAGCGAGCTGATCACGGGGAGGATGTGCAAGGTCACGTGTTCCAGTGGAAGAGGAACGGAAGGTTCGTTGAGCTCCACTGGTGGCCGAAGCAAACCCTTATCGATGAGTTTGGTGGCGCGATCGCTGCTGCAACGCAGGAGGTGGCCGCAGAATGACCGCCACCACCAGCACATCTGCCGCTATCGACACCGAAGCAATTCGATCCTATCTCAAGGACCTGTACGGCGAATTCGGAGCGGGAGCCTTTCCCGTCTGCTACCCCTTCGGGGATGGCTTCGCGGTCGCCAGCCGACACAACCTCGACGACCCTGGCTGGCTCGCTGCTGCCATCGCCAGTATCATCGAGCACGCCAGGACGAAAAACATCTTCGTGCAGCTCAACCCGGTAGTGCAGGGCCTGAAAGGGAGCAACCGGGGAAGAACCGACCAGACAGTAGCCCTCAGCACATTGGCTGCTGACATCGATGTCGGTAAGCCAGGAACACCCCCAACGATCGATGTGGCGCTTGCGTTCGTCACATCGCTCTCCCTGAAGCCGTCCATGCTCGTGTGTAGTGGGGCCGGGGTTTCGGCGTACTGGCTGCTGAAAGAGCTGCTGACGCTCGACAACGCTGACGAACGCGAAGAAGCGCGGCAGATTTCAGCCGGCTGGGGTGCTGCGATCAATCGCGATGCGGCAAAGCATGGTTGGAAGTTCGACACCGTGGCCGACCTGCCGCGGGTACTCCGACCCGCGGGCACGCTGAATCACAAGCCCAAATACGGCGAGCCGCGTCCGGTGGAGTTCATCCACCAGGGCGGGCCACGGTACAACCTGCACGACTTCGAAGAATTCATCCCGGGAGGTACATATACCTCAGACGATGCGCCGCCTGCACCGGACGAGGGACAGCGCGAGCTCAGTGAAGACACCATCCACACATTGGTCTCTGCGCTGCTGCCCTCGTGGCGAGATGGCCAGCGTCACCCTATGGCGCTCTACGTTGCCGGATGGTTGGCAAACAATGAGATCGCTGAGGCATCGGCGCAGGTCGTTGTACGACGATGCTCGATCGCGGCTGGGGACAAAAACACCGAAGCAAAAGTGAAGGTTGTCCGGCTGACATATGAAAAACTCCGATCGGGACAGAAACCGACAGGATGGCTTGGCCTCAAGGACCTGATGACACCGGAGGCGCTGGCAACTGTAGATGCCGTGTTCAAGACCACGATTGCCGATTGGAAGAGCAGGGTAAGCCCGAATGGCGCACACGCGCCCAATGATGCACGTGACAACCCACTCGACAGTCCCGGCATCGCCCTCGCGGATTTCGGCGCCTACCTGCCAGAGCATAAGTACATCTACCTGCCAACCGGCAAAATGTGGGACATCGGGGGGATCAATGGTGCGTTTCCGCCTATCGGTGATACCAAGCCATCCACCATCGTCGATGGACGGTGCCCCCTCCATGACATCACCTGGGCGCCTGGCGAACCGCAGATCATCGAAGACAAGTTTCTTGACCAGGGCGGGTGGCTCACGAAGGTAGGCGCCCGCGTCTACAACCACTACCGCGCGCCTCGGGGCATGGACGGCGACCCAGAGCAGGCGGGGCCGTGGCTCGACCTGTTGGAGAAGGTGTACCCGGCCGACGCATGGCATCTCGTTGACTGGCTTGCCCACCGTGTCCAGAGGCCGGCCGAGAAGCTCAACCATGCGATCGTGATTGGTGGAGCGCAGGGGATCGGCAAGGACACCATCCTCGAGCCTGTCCGGCATGCTGTTGGACCGCAGAACTTCGGCGATGTCTCCCCGACGGTGCTGATGGGGCGGTTTAATGCCTTTCAGAAGAGCGTAATACTCCGAGTGTCGGAGTTGCGTGATCTCGGGGACAAGGATCGCTACGGGTTCTACGAGCACACCAAGACCCTGATTACCTCGCCGCCAGAAACATTGCTCGTTGACGAAAAGAACGTCAAAGCCTACCGCGTGCCAAACCTCGTTGGTGTCGTGTTCACCACGAATCACCGCACAGACGGGCTCTACCTGCCAGAGGACGATCGACGCCATTATGTTGGATGGAGCGACGCGGAATCGTCTGATTTCGACGCTGACTTCTGGACGACGTTCTACACCTGGCTCGATGCCGGTGGCCGCGACCATGTTGCTGCCTATCTGGCTGCAGTCGACCTGAGTGACTTCGACGCCAAAGCCCCACCACCAAAGACGAACGCGTTCTGGGACATCGTCAGCGCCGGCCGAGCACCGGAAGATAGCGAGCTCGCGGACGCCATCGAGAAACTCAAAAACCCGCACGCGCTGACGGTGTCCGACATCGTCGGTGTCGTCAAGGACGACTACGACTTTCGGGCATGGCTGACGGATCGCAAAAACCGGCGCCAGCTACCCCACCGCTTCGAGGCGGCCGGCTATGTCGCCACGCGCAGCCCGAGCAGGGAGGACGGCCGGTGGGTGGTCAACGGGAAGCAACAAACCATCTACGCCAGGCGCGAACTGTCGATCCACGACCGCATCGCTGCAGCATCCAAGAGGGCTGGGCAACCATGGTAGCGAGTCGTGAAAGTCATGAAAGTCGTGATTTTGCATCCTCCCCCTTTTTACCCTCGCGCGCGCCTTTTCGTGGATTTTTTTTGGA
>JBGTJM010000291.1:0-7558 GCA_041745115.1 Thermomicrobiales bacterium | reverse complement strand
GCCGCCAGCGCCATATCTGGCCGATGCGCCCCCAGGTACGAACCGGCGATGAATATGGCAATTGCGGCGATCGTCTCGATCGGTTGAGTTGCCAGCGCAACTGCTGCAAGTACTGTCAATCCGATCCAGAAGGCTTCCCTTTGGACGAGTCGCCGATGGGCACGTGGCGCAACTGCCTCGAGCAAATCGGCAGCCATCAGATTGCGATTCATGGTCTGCCTTCCACGTTTGCCCGAGTTGTTATGCCGCCGTACTCCAACGCCGCACTCCCACTACGAGGATGCGTAGCCACCGCTATGAGCACCCACGTCAGAGCGGCAAGGTCTGCAAGGAAATAGCTATTGTCTACGAGGCCGTGGACGGCTCCCGCCGCCAGTGCCCCAAGAGCTGCTGCTGCCCAAATGGAATCTGCGGGGCCTACCTTCGACAACCAGCGGGCCTGACGCGCCAGCAGCACTACGGCTGCAATGAGTAGCATGAGCCCGGCCAGACCAAGGCTGAGCCAGGCGTCGAACAATATGTTATGCGGATGAGACACGTATCGCTCACTCCAGAACACCGGATCGATGTAGCGAGGCGCATGCTGGTACAGGAACTGGTCGAGTCCTATTCCCGATACCGGGTAGTCCCTCAGCATCGAAATTGCCGCGTTCCAGAGCGCAAGACGAGTTTCCCCAACCCCGGAGGACTCGGCGCCCGCAAGCCGATCACTCGCAAACATTGCGAAAAGCGCGACAGATGCGGTAGCTCCCGTAAGGGATAGTAGAGCCAGGAGCCGGGACCTCAATATCCACGCTACGACCGCAAGCCCGATAGCCACACCAGCAACCGCTCCACGTGACAGTGTCAATGAAAGCCCAAATCCAGTGAAACCGGCGGCAATCCAGGCAAATCGACGGTATCGCCGAGATCCAGCCACGGCCACACCAGCAGACAGAACGAAAATGCGCTCGAGGTACAGCGCCAGATTGTTCGGGTGCATGTATGGTCCAGCAGCCCTGCTCACCCCATCAACTGTGAAGGCACTTTCCCCCTGTAGCGCCATCGCGGTGGCGGAAATCGAGACGAACACGGCCGGCACAATGAGAATCGCGATCACCAGCACGCTTCCGTATCTGCGCAGTACATATCTGGCGATCACAAACACTGCGACCGCTTCAACGATCACCCATCGAAACTGCCTCACAGCCTCGCGCATGTGAGCTGCCTCGGTCGGCATGAGCAACGATAGCAACCCTGCCACAAGGAGGCAGGCCGCACCGATCCACGTCCACAGCACTGGCTCGCCTCTGAACCATCGCGAAGGTTCCGCGACGTAGCCCTCTCTTACGAGCGCGATCAGCACTGCCGCGCTCGTAGACAGGATTGCAAGCTCCAGAAACGTGAACGCGGCTCCACCAATTTCCAACGGTTTGTGTACGAGCGGCAGGGCCGTCGCGATCGCAGCAAATCCTGCGATTGGAACCGCAGTAATGACCATGGTCGCCAGAGCAGCAAACACGATAGTGACCGCGACGCCGGACGCAAACCACATCGCCAGCCCACAAGCGACCACGAAACCTATTGCCGCGGAGTGCACTTTCCATTCCGGCGCCCGCTGCACAGCGTGCATGAATTGAACCTCCGGAACCCGATTTCCTGAATGACGATCACGTCCGGAGAGACGGTCTCCAGTCTGGCATCGAAGGTAGTCGCGGAGTACTTTCCTGATCGTCGGACGTCCGCAGCGTCTTGGAGTATCGGCTGAGATACAACATGATGTCCCAGACAGCAAACGAGGTCATCGCCAGCGCCGAAACCATTGCCAGGACTACGGGCCATCGCAACGGAGGATCTCGGGAGACCACAACTCCTCCAAACGTCAGATTTCCTGGGCTGGCCAGCTCGAGCACAACTTCGTGATTTCCGTTTTCCAGGCCAGCTACGAGTGTTACTGTTATGTCTTGAGCCTGGTAAAACCGAAGGTCTATTTGCGCCTTGCCATCCTGTTCTGGCCAACCGGGAAGCGGCTCCCCGTTCACCGTTGCATGAATCATCCCGACGTCCGGACTTCTACGGAGGTACGCGACAACTCCGGTCCCTTCGAAGGCAATGCTCAAATTCGCTCCAGTCTGACTCGTGGTTTGAAGCTCACGACCCGCCAAATGCTGGCTTGCCCAGGCACCTGAATACGAGATGGGGCCGGCATCGGTCGGTACAAATCCAGTCGGGGCAATCGTACCTATGCCCTGATCAACGAGACCTACCACCGAATTGAACGCAAGTGTTGCGGTACCATCGCTATTGAGAAGCGCTTTGCCAGCATCTTCGGGATCAACGGTATCGGGTCGAAGTGCCCATTGAAAGGCCAGCCCGGCCCATGGCCACTCCTCTCGAATCCGTTCAATTCCTGCCAACAGATAGTCAGCCTGGGTTTGTCGGCTGACTGCCGAAAGACCGTCCCATCCATAGTGAGTGAACCAGACCGGTTTCTGGTCGTCGCCATATTCGAGCAACAACTCCCGAAAGAGCACTGCTCGTGACAACGAAGGAGTGGCCGATGAAATCCGACGGTCGAATGGAGAGGCCGTGCCTCCGTCGATCATCGCGGCCACGACATCAAAATACGGCGAACCACCGCTCCGGTAAATCGATTCAAGGAATCTCAGGTCCTCTCCGATGGCGGAGGAATTTCCGCGTGGATCGAGCTCGGCCAAGATTACTCGAGCATCAGGATTCTCGGATCGGATCGAGTTGAACGTTGGAGCCAGGACCGCCAGATATTCGGTACCAGTCGCGCTGATACCTCCCCAGTTGCCCGGATTGTTCGGCTGGTCTCCAACCTGAAAAAAGCGAATGTACTGACGATACCGCTCTGCAACAATTCCGGTGAACTCCGCGAACTGAAGTGGATCTGCTGGAGGAGCGTCGTTAAATCCGACGTGCTCCGGTAGTCGAGCCCAAGTGGGAGTTCCGTATACGACGGCCACAATTTCCACGCCGGCATCGCTGAAGCTTCGCACGATCGCGTCATACCGCTCCCAATCGAACTCACCTTCAACAGATTCGATTTCGCTCCAGATGAACGGGTGCCTGACAAACTGGAAGCCGTTGGCCCGGATAGTCGCAGCTACAGTCTCGATCTGAGACTCTGGGAAGTCTCGCAAGTCGATATTGGTGGCAAGTCCTCGCCCTGACACGTGAGCAACATAGGGCGGGCTGGAGCTCGTCTCGATACCTCGATGCAGATAGGCGTCGGCCACACCTGCCGACAAGGCAAGCAGAAGCCCTAAAATAAGGAGGACCGGTCCCCGCAGCGCCGGGCGGGTCCCACGCCGTGTTGCTCCGGACGCACCAAGCAATCGCCCGATACCTGACGTGGACCGATGAGAAGCACGCGGTGCAGGCTCCGGAGCTGTAATTTGATGCGCTGCCGGTTCAGTTTGCCAGTGATTGCGGGACCGATTCAACGCCAATCCAGTCAGGTGATGCGTCGATACAACTCAAAGTATATTCCTCTGGCTGGAGGAGAGGACCTGAATGCTCACCGACATCGTTGACAACCTGATTGCAGAGCTCCGTGGTTGTTCAAACCACGACAATGCGCCGAGTCGCGTCCACGGGGAGTGTCTCAAAGGCGCGTTTTACCGCTTTGGTACGAATGCCACGATGGCAGACCTGACGCTCGACGAGGCCATGTCCGGCGCCGTAACCGCTTTGCGTTCCGTACTGAATCGCGACAATGATTGGACCGAGGTTTCAGAGACCTTAGCGGCAGGCCTCGCTCTTGCGGCGGTCGCGACCGGTCATTCCTCAGTAGCAGGAAAACCAGCATCTTCCGGTTCCGCTTCAAACTCAGATGTCAGCCTGAAAGGGGCGCAGGTTCGCCAGCTCCGCGCACTCCACCGGATCAGTCGTGCAGCCTCCACTAGCACTAAGCCAAGCCAACTGCTGGAGGCAAGTGTTCGCGCCATCTCAGTTGCGACCCAGAGCGATGCATGTGCGGTGTTTCTTTACGACGAAGCCACGGAAAAGCTGAGCCTATGGGGCGCAGTAGGTCTCAATACAGCCTCGATTGGGGCGCTGTCAATTCCGATCGGTGAGGGCATCACGGGGCTCGCTGCGCTCCAGCGTGAGCCCATTGTTGCTGCGGACGCTCAATCTCATCCCGCCTGGATTGGAGACCACAACTTCGGCGACATCGTGTATGCCTCCCAAGCATCGATTCCAATTATGATCGAAGCGCCGCCAAAGCTCGTTGGCGTGCTCAATGTTCTGTCTACCGATCGACGACAGCTTTCGGAAGATGACATTTCGTTCCTGAGAAATGTGGCCAGTGAGCTGGCGATTGGCATCGAATTCTCTCGACTGAGGTCGCTCAATGATCAGCAGCTGAGTCGCAAGATCACGGAGTTGGGTACGCTCCAGCGGCTTTCTCGCACCGTTGCTTCCTCATTGAGCCTCTCGGATGTCCTGCGTTTGATCGCTGAAGCTGCAGCTGAGCTGACGAATGCCGAGGCGGCGGCACTTTTCCGGCTCCCTGGTCAGGGTTCAGCATCGCCCGACCAGGCCACCCCAATCATCGAATATCGCTATGGACACAACAGGGAGGCCGCGGACGAACTGCAACGTGACATGCTGGTCCAGCATGTGATCGAGTCGGGTGCCGCGCGCGTCGTCGACATGGAGTATGTAGATGGTCCAAGCCGGCTCTATTGCCTTCCGTTGCGATCGGCACGCGAACGTTGGGGTGCTCTATGCGTTCGACTCGCTCCGGGTGCTGAACTCTACGAAGATGAGCTGGCGCTGCTCCAGGCGTTCACTGATACGGCCTCGATCGCCATCGAGAACGCCCAGCTTTACCGGGAAGCCCGAAACGGAGTTGAAACCGCATCAGCGCTTCTGCAGGAGATGCACCACCGGGTGAGGAACAATCTGCAAACGCTTGCTGCACTGTTGTCCCTGCAAATGCGCCAACTCGACGACGAGCAATCGATTCAGCAGCTGCAGGAAGCGGCTGGGCGCGTTCAGGCCATCGCATCTGTCCACGACTTGCTCAGCGACGAGAAGCGCCTCAGCGGCGCATCCGTCGAAGCAATCGCCCGAATGGTCGCCGAGCAGGCTACGGTGACGCAGAAACCAGCCAGTCTGGCTCTCGACTTCAACATCAAGGCAAGCGATATCGTGGTGCCATCAAAGCAGGCCACCGTGCTGGCTTTGCTTGTAAACGAGCTTGTCTCCAATGCCATCACTCATGGATTCAAGGGCCGCTCGTCCGGGAGTATCGACATACGAGCTGATCGGTCGGATGGTCAGATCAAGATTGAGGTTGTGAACAACGGGATTCTCATATCAGACGAAATCAGTGCCTCGTCGAGCAGAGGACTGGGATTGAGAATCGTCGAACGGCTTGCCCAATTCGACTTGAACGGTACGTTCTCTATTCTGCCAACGGCTGCAGGAACAGTTGCCGAAATAGTGTTCCCCGAGCCTGCCGGAGACGTCTATCAGTCCGCCCGGGACTCGCCTACTGTCCCTCGCTCTGCGACGGCATAGGCTTCGTCCAGCAAGTCGACAATGTGGCGAACTTTGATGTCCGAATCCTGGCGACCAAGGGATGCCTTCAATTGCATCGCACAGCCCGGGTTCGCGGTGATAACCTCAGCGGCGCCAGTCATCGTAGTGTGTTCAGCCTTGCGGTCTCCCAGCTGTTTGGCCATTTCGGGACGGAGCAGGTTGTAAATACCAGCGCTGCCACAGCAGAGTGACGATTCCTTCATCTCCACGAGATTCAGACCGCGTATCGCCTTGAGCAGGGTCCGTGGTTGTGCCGTCACTCTCTGGGCATGGGCAAGGTGACAGGCGTCCTGGTACGTCACCGTCCGATCGATCTTGCCCATTGGCGCCAGTGGTCGTTCAGCAAGAATCTCGGTGACGTCTACGACCCGTTCGGAGAACGCTATGGCCCGATCGCAAAACGCTGGATCGTCGTGCAGCAGATGACCATACTCCTTTAACGTGGATCCACATCCTGCCGCAGTAATCACCACAGCATCATTCCCGGACTTTTCGAACGCCTCGATGTTCGATCTTGCGAGGCGTCGGGCCTCTTCGAACATCCCGCTGTGCACCATCAGTGCTCCACAGCATCCCTGCCCAACCGGCACTCCAACATCCATCCCATTTCGAGCCAGCACCCGTCCGGCTGCTCGGTTCGTGTCAGCGAAAACGGTGCCCATTATGCATCCGCTGAACAACTGAACGTTACGACGAGAGTCTTTCGCCAGCCACTTCTCCTTGCCTGGTTTCATGAATGGTCCACCTGGAACAGGTGTCATCTGATCGGCGTCGGCCATGCCCAATTTGCTCAGAATCCCTGATTTGCGGAGAAGTCGCTGCGCGCCTGATGCCTGATAGAGCTTCGCGCCTCGCACGAGAAGCCCAATCCGCGAAACGTCGCTAAACACCCAGTCGAGCATCGCCTTTCGTCCCGCTCGCTGCACACGGCTCCTTGGAACCTGTGCCTCGATCTGATACCGTGACGCCTCCAGCAATGGCCCGTATTGCACGCCAGAAGGGCAGACAGCTTCACATGCCCGGCAGTTCAGGCATTGGTACATCTGCTCCTGAAACACGGGATCGTCGACGCTGATGCGGCCTTCCTGCACTCCGCTCATCAACCAGAGGCGTCCGCGTGGGGACGACATCTCCAACCCGGTGATGCGATAAGTCGGGCAGGACGACAGGCACATCCCGCAGTGCACACAAGCCTTGAGCAAATCCGGATCGGGAGCGTCCTTCGCCGTGAATCCTTTGATGAGGCCATTGTCGAGAGTGACTGTTTCGGTTTTTCCCTGTTCATTCATAGTCGGCCAACATATCTCCCTGGATTCAGAATGTTGCCTGGATCGAACTCCCGCTTCAGCGTTGTCATCAAATCCAGCGACTCTACCGAGTTGCCCCAAACATCGACGCCCTGCTTGAGAATCGCCGGCGCGGCCATGACGATCGACCTGGGAGCCATGACGCGAAGTTCATTCAAAAATTCCGAAAACACCTCTGCCGACTCAAATATCTCAGCTGAAAAACGCAGATCGACATACCCAAGACCCGGCGAAAACGACCTTCTGCCCGCGCTTACGCGATCTATCGTTGCCAAGTCCAGCAGGCTAGAAATCGTCTCGGACGGCTTGACCCTCACTCTGATCCAGACTGTCTGGGTGTCGAGATCCGTTTCGAACGAAGCCGCAAAGTCGCTCCAGAAACGCTCGCTTTCGGATTGATCGAGAACTTCAAGTACTGAATCGAGGAGTGAGCCCGCTTCGTCGGCCAGCAGTTCGACGATTCTGTCGCGCCCTTCGAGTCGCGCATGTCCTCTGAAGCCACCTTCGACGACCTCGATCTCCAGTGCACTTGGACGAACCCGGCTGGTCATCAGCAGTTCGACACTCTGAGACAGCAACGTTTCGTCGCTCTGGGTCCATCGTACGGTGCGCTCGCTGCGAGGACTCGGAAGTACCTTGAAATTGGCTGACACAATCACGCCGAGCGTGCCAAGTGCACCGTGATGCATCCGCAT
>JBGTJM010000290.1:0-8442 GCA_041745115.1 Thermomicrobiales bacterium | reverse complement strand
ATTGCGGGCGATGGCATCGAAGAAGGTCCGCTCGGATACGAACCCGCAATAATCCGGGCAAGCAAACCATCCTGCGCAAGATGGTCGATTCCGTCGATCCCGTACATATCGCCAGCCGCAATCGGGTGAATCGTCGTAATCAGCCGCGGCGATCCAGTCGCCCGGTATCGCTCACCAATAGCGCGCAACATGGCATCCGGGCAGCCGAGTCCGCTCGACGAACTGACCGTTACGGTGGCGCGATCCGGAATCAGGTCAGCTGCTTCGGCAAACGACAGAACCTTGCTCACGACTTGTCGATCCCGTCAATCACCATGTCAGACCGCTGGAACGTGAACTGGAACAACGGCGCAGGAAGCGCTCGACTCCATCGCCGCCACGGCCACTGCCAGTGACCAGATTCCGTCGGTTCCTGTGGCCGCAGGCTGACCATGGCCCAGCACTGCTTCGTTAAACCGCATCACCGAACGGCTATAGAGGTCCTCCAGAGGACCTACGTCGATCTCTTCGAGCGTTTCTCCTCGCTGCAGAACAACCGGCGCTTCCGGGGACTGGGTCATAGCGTCGATTGCCCGGATCGAGCCATCACTGCCATGAATTTCGATTCCTGTGTGTGTATGTCCGATCGTGAATGCATCATGAAACTGCGCCAGCAGCCCGGACGAGAACCGAATCACACCCATCACGCTATCCGCCAAACCATCTACCGCCATACCCTGCGATGCAGTCATGGCCAAGACCTCCACAGGGTCATCATCGAGATCGAATCTCAGCGTATCGGCATCGTGCACCGTGATATCGAAAATCACGCCGCCGCCTGAGTCCGGACGGTTGATCCGCCAGCCCTGCAGCCTCTCGGGAAGTGACACTGCATGAAAAACGCGAGCAGCAAGTGGGGTGCCGATCGCGCCAGCGCCAACAAGCTCGCGAATCTTGCGATGCGAGGAGGCGTTGCGGAGATGGTGATTCGTCCCGAGAACCACACCAGCCTGCTGGCACGCTGCGACAATTGCCTCAGCATCTGACACCGTCATCGCCAGCGGCTTCTCGCAGAGAACGTGCTTGCCTGCTGCCGCGGCCGCCAGCGCCTGGCTCAGATGATGCTCGTTGGTCGAACTGATGTAAACAACGTCGACCGACTCATCAGCCAGCAGGTCAGCAACAGCGCCATGGACATGATTGATTTCATGCCGCTTGCCAAGCTCAGTCGCTCGTTCAATAGACGAGCTGACAATCGCACTGACCCGGCTTTTCGAGTTCGAGGAAATCGCCGGAATCATCCGGGAATCCGCGATATCGCTGGCTCCAATCAAACCCCAGCCGATCGTCATCCAGCCCTCCTCTTCAAACTTGTCAAACTCGCAATCCGGAAGCTCTACTGATAAATGATCAGGTCCGGTGACGGGTCGAGTTCGAGCACCTCTGCTTCGGTCATCAGCGGGACATCCTGCTGGTACCAGAGTTTGAACCCAAAAAACGGCGACGTGCTACCGGCAGTAATAAACCGATAGGTTTCGCGCTTTGCGTCCGGTGGGCCAAAGCCGTCGACCTCGAGCACGTATTGAACGCCGGGAATCGGCACAATCTGCTCCCGGTTCGTGATCGACTTTTCGGTGAACTGATGGACGATCAGCAGCTTTGGTGGCAGGTTGTTCTCCCGGCTGATCGTTGCCAGCTCCTCCAGCGCATACTGGACATCTGCGGCATCGATCTGTCCAATTACAGTTCCAGGCACCTGACCTTCGTCGACCGCAAACTCGGGGTCGAGCGCCAGATGAACGTGGGGATAGAGGAGAAACTCCCGAACCGCGTCTAACTCCTCCTGCACAGTCTTCCTGCCGAACTGCATATCAAGAATGATCAGGATATCGTTCGCGGCGGCAAAGTCGATGTACTCCATCAGCATGTCGCGGCCGATATAGGCAAGGTAGTCACCATCGTCGCCCTCCCAGCCTTGAGCAACAGACGTAATGACTTCCAGCGCAAGCTTCACCGGTCGTGACGGATCGACGGCCTCGAATGCCGCCGCCTGTTCCTCCAGTAGCACGAGCAGCTCCGGCAATTCGTACTCTCCGAGAATACCCATCTGTTCCACACCGGGAAACCCGTAGAACGAAAGGACACGATTCTCCGGAAAGATTGCTCCATCCATTGATGGTCCCACCGGTATAAGGGTGGCTGTTGGGGTCGGTCCAGCTTCCACAAGATCTGCAACAGGCGACGTCTCAGGCAACTGCGCTGCGACCCCTGATTCAGGAGTCGGGTCAACTGCTGCGCTCGCAGCGGCAGGTGTCGGTTCCACGATCGGTGCGGCAATAGGAGGACCGGAGTCTCCATCGGTCGAAGCGAGTGGTAACCCATCTCTCCACGGCAACGTCACGACGACGAGGCTCAGAACCACCAATGCAGCCAGCAGTCCCTCCCACGGGCTTCGGTGAGGCTTCGCACGCGGCCTGGGCGCAGCGGTTTCGGGAGGAGCACTCAACCACTCCTGAGAGAACGGCCTCGGACCCTCAGGTTCTGGCGCTCGAGATGTCACCCGAATCGGCACGTTTTCTTCATTCCATTCCTGTCCCGGAGCGACCCGCCACAATCTGGATGCCTTCGATCAATCGGCTGGTCACGTTCAATCAAAGCAATTATCGCCGAAACCCGCCAAAACATGCAGAAATCCCAATAACCATCCTGAGATTTCTTCATAGCAAGGCATTCAGACTACTATTGCCTGCAAAACCGGCGTTCGATTTGCGATGAGCAATACTCACCAGACTGAGTTGCGTCGAGTTGGAAACCACTACTGGCTGCACAAGGGCAGTTGCAGCCTTCCACCACTCTGGGAACGCGGCGGCAGGCTCCCTTGCCGGAAAGAGTCGCCGCTCGAAGTTCATGGCGCTCCCACAGGAGTTGACATGAGTCGGTCGGTGCTGATCGTTGCAGGCATCACCATCCTGACCAGTCTCGCAATCGGATTGCTGGTCGGCCGCATGGGAGACGGAAGCCCAGGTGAACCGACGATCCTCTTTCCCGAAGGTGTCCCCACGCAATCAGCCAATCGAGCTGCATCTGGTCCGATCTACGATCTCGCCAGTCTTCCTGACGCGTCTCCGGTGGCCTCGCCTGTGGTCAGCATGATTCTGGATCTGGGTCTCGAGTCTTCCCCCGCATCCGCCGCTCAATCATCGGCAGCACCCGACGTCCCTGAAACGCAGTCGGTCACTCCATCTGAATCGGGACCAGTTGAAACCGAGGTTGAGGATTCGGCAGCGGTCGCTCCTGCAGATATAGCGTCTCCCACTAGTGCCGTAGCGACCTCATCATTAGACGCTACCCGGAATCCGCCAGCGTCACCAAGTCCGTCAGCTACTCAGCTACTACCGTCAACCACCCCGGTGTCCGGCGAAGCATCTCCGTCTGTAGTGGCAACCCAAACACCATCTCCAACGTCTTCAGCAACCGCGACAGTGATTGACTCATCGACGACCACTCCGACCTCCAGCTCGACTCCCATAGCAACCTCTTCTCCTGCGCCCTCGGTCACACCAAGCCCGACGCCTTCCAACACGCCAGTAGCGACGAACACAGCAACCGCATCGCCTTCGGCCACAAGCACACCAGCTCCGACGGAAACAGCGACGGCATCCCCATCCTCAACCTCTACGCATACAGCAACAGCTACCAGCACGGCCACCCCTACTTCTTCGGCCACCGCATCACCTTCGGCCACCGCATTAGCCTCGGCCACCTCCACTTCATCTGCCACCGCTACGAACACCACAACTTCGACTCCCTCGGCTGCTGCCACAGAGGTTCTGATAGCCGCAAGTCCGGTGACGCAGGATTCGGAAACCCTTCCTGACAACGATCCGTTTGCTCCTCGGATGCCGATTGACGCTGAACCTGTCATGTTCCGCGGGGACGCAAACCGGTCTGGAAATCTGCCGGAGCCTGGACCTTCCCAAGCTCCCGGCATCGCATGGCAGGTGCCACTGGGTGATCAGACCTTCTCTTCCGCAGTAGTGAGCAGTGGACTGATCCTCTCCGGAAGCAATAGCGATCTGCTCATCGCAATCGATCAGGCGTCCGGTGAGGAACGATGGAGGTTCTCGACGTCAGGAGACATCTCATCGACACCGGCGCTTGCAGGCAACACCGCCTTCTTTGGCAGCTACGACGGATTTCTCTACGCCGTCGCCTTGGGCACCGGTGAAGAACGCTGGAGATTTGACACCGGTGGCTCTATTCACGCTTCCCCGGCGATTGTCGACGACATGGTGCTGATTTCGAGCTTCTCCGGCTTCCTTTTTGCGATCGATGCCGAATCCGGTGAAGAGCGATGGCGATCTCAAATCGCCGCAGACTCTAATTCGTCCCCCGCTGCCGCAGGCGACCTGGTCATTGTCGCTGGATCAACCGGCGTAATCTCTGCCCACAGCCTCGAAACCGGTGTCTATCGGTGGGGCACTCAACTTGCCGGACCGGTCTTCGCAACACCCTCGATCGTCGGCAACACGATTTTTCTGGGCGATCTTTCCGGTGTTTTCTGGGCGATCTCACTTGTCGATGGCTCTGTCGTCTGGCAATCGGAAACAGGTGGATTGATCTACTCATCCGCTGCCGTCGCCGCTGGACTAGTGGTCTTCGGCAGCGACGATGGAACGATCTATGCGCTAGATGCAAGCAATGGTAATGTGGTATGGGTGTATGCCACCAATGCACAAGTCAGAGCTTCGCCCAGCGTTGACGGAGAACGTGTTTACATAGGGAGCTACGACAACCAGCTCTACGCGCTCGACCTGAGGACCGGTGACGTTATATGGCAATTCAACGCTGGCTCCAGCAGCACGTCTCCAGCAACAGCTAACGGCAGGATGTACGTAAACCTGATCAATGGCACCCTGCTGGCTCTGGAAGTCCAGTAGGCATCGCCGCAACGCTACTTCAGGAGCGTATCACCAGCATCGTGCCGATATCAGCCCATTCCCACAGGAATCTTGCGTCATCAAGAAGAGCATTCAGGCAGCCGTGGCTCCCCGGCCGGCCAATCGTTTCTCGAGTGCGCCACCAAGCAAAGTGGATTGCGTGTCCCTCAGGGGTGAAATATTGAGTAAATAGCACGTTATCCAGCTGGTAAAAGTGCTCTGCCCCGATGGCTCCGCTTCGCATGGTCTCGTTCGGCACCCGCACCGATATCCAGAACTGTCCTTCTGGTGTTTCCCAGCCCGACATACCCGTCGTCGTCACAATCACACGAACGGGCTCAGTCCCTTCATATGCCGTCATCAGCTGCTGGGTAAGATGCACGTCGATCCAGCGGCCAACCGATGGCGCGTCCGCTGTCAATGGTGGGGGCATTACCGGCGCATTTCTGCCGACGTTTCGTGTGTACACAAAGCGACCTTCACCAAGCTTCGACCACTGATCGGCTCCCTGAAACACTTCCTCGCCCTTGACCCAGTCGTCCACAGTGATCCGAGCCCCCGCCGGAAGAACCTCGACCACCGGCGAAACTGTCGTTGGCTCACGCCGCACGTTCGTCTCGCTCAATGTTGCACCCTGCCAGATAGTGGGATTCCAGTCCTCAACCGGGATTTGTGGCAAGGGCGGTGCCTCCTTCAGAAACTCTGACGAGACCCAGCCAGAAAATCCGTCGGCATATCCCGGAATCCAGGCCCCATCTTCACCTGCAACCGAGATGAACTCCGCGTTGTCAAGCAATACCGCGACCACGTCCGAATCCAGACTTGGTGCCGACCGCAATCGCAACCCCTGAGGCGCAGTGACGAGCTTGGTCTCACCGGCCGATGGCGGCGCCGGTTGAAATGCTCGTGTTTCGAGCAATCCCAGCCCGGCCGCAATGTCCTGGTAAACAGGTCTGAACGTGATAGCGCCTTCGATCTCATCGAGTACCGCCCGCTCAAAAACCTGCGACGTGGTGCCCGATTCTTCATCCTCGAACGCTTCGCTAACGGGCATCCCGATGATCGCCAAATCACCATGCAAGGACCAGTAGGACACGAACTTCCCCGAGATCGAATGCCCGGTCTGAGAAAAGTACTCACAGAAAACATCGCCGCTCTCGCAACTGCTCACTCGTCGGCGCGCAGACTCTGGGGCGAGTGATTCGATGAGGTCCGGCGGCAGCGCCTGACTCTGAATGGTCCACGGATAGTCGAGACCCGGATCGTAGACAAGACTGACGGTCTCGAAGTCCTGCATGATCCCCAGAACATCGTCAAATCGCTCTTCTGAGATCGGCAGCCCCAGATCGGTGGCGCCACCAACTGCACTCCACCTGCTCAGGAAGGGCTCCCTAAGATTATGTCCCGTTTCGGCAAAATACCGGCCAGTCTCATTGGTCCACTGCTGGCCAGAGACCTTCATGTTCGTCCAGCCCGGTGCGATGGTGGCTATCGCGCCGGCAACAAGTCCAGCGGAAAATGCCCTCCGAGTAGTTCGACGTCTGATCATCTCGAGCCTCGCCATCATGCGCAATTCACTATCAGTTTGAACGCGCAATCTCTTCTTAGGGTTTCAATTGAAACGCACTTGACAGCCATCAATGGAACCTGTTGTAAGGTACACCGACGATCTGCCGGGCGTGAGGTCGCACGCAACATTTGACCATGCAGCAGTCTGATCGAAAGCGCTATCGAGCTACCGGTCGGCCAAGTCGTGGCAGAGAGCCACCGCACGAGATGCCTTTGCTCTGTCTGCCCAGCGAGTTCCGCGGATGTTCCAATGATTACACTGCAACCAGCAAGAAGCTTGGACCAGATCAGGACGGATTCACCATTCACAGGTTTTCCAGGAATACCATGATACAAAGCTCACTAACGAATACAGATCAAATCCAACCAGATCTCAGTCCAAGTGGACTGCCAACTCGTCACCTCGTTTCGGAGCGAATTGGGGCAGAGGGCCACTTCATCGCGGAGCAAGTGCTCGAGCCTGGGCAGGAGGTTTACCGGCACCATCACGATGTCGAGGAATCACTCATCTTCCTGAGCGGCACCGGTATCGCGTCAATCGCGAACAATACGTATCCAATCTCCGAAAACAGCTAGGCCTTCATACCGCCCGGCATCGTACACGGCTTTCAGAACACTGGAGATGACCGATTGAGACTTCTCGTTGTATTCCCTGTTCCATACTTCGCAGCAACGTGGTTCGAAGATCCGGTGAGGCAGACAGCCGAATACGGCAGTTGATCAATCTATACGATCATGAGGAAAGCAAGCGAATGACTACAGTTCTGGATACCATCGCGCCGCTCGTCGAAGTAACCCGAGGCGATCGTGTAGAAAGTCTCCATCTAGGCACGATCGTGGTTTCAGACGCCGCCGGACGAGTCATTGCCAGAGTCGGAAATCCCGAGAATTTTGCGTACTTTCGCTCATCTGGCAAGCCGTTTCAAGCGATTCCGATCGTTGAATCAGGTGCCGCTGACGCATTCGGCATCACCCCCGCCGAGCTCGCCCTCTGTTGCGCATCACATTACGCAGAACCGGCCCATCAGTCACAGGTGGTCACGCTCCTCGCCAAGCTAGATCTGTCGCCCGAAGATTTGAAATGTGGCATCCCCTTTCCAATGGATGATGACGAGGCTTCGCGCATCAGGCTCGGCATCACCCAGCGCTCTCCGCTCCAGTGTGACTGTTCTGGCAAGCACGCCGGGATGCTGGCCGTTTGCCAGCACATGCACTATCCAATTGAATCGTATCTGGAGCCGGATCACCCGCTTCAAATCGAGATTCGTGGGATCATGGCAGACGTGCTCCGCAGTGCCGAAGATGACCTGGTCATCGGCGTCGACGGGTGCAGCGTTCCGACCTTCGGATCATCGATCGCCAGCTTCGCCACGGCCTATGCCGCACTCGCCGATCCGGTAACTGCGGGAAGTAACCACTCTGAGGCGCTGAATCGTCTGCGAAACGCGATGACGACACACCCCGAAAACGTCTCGGGAGCCGGTTCGTTTGTCACTGATTTGATGTCCGTCAGTCAGGGCCGGATCGTCGCCAAGAGCGGCGCAGAAGGACTTATCTGTCTCGGTATCCCCGAAGCATCGATTGGAATCGCCATCCGGGTAGCCGATGGCTCCTTTCGAAGTCATCCGGAAATCGTGCTTTCGACTCTGCAGCAGCTGGACATCGTCGGGCAAGGATTGACGGACGCTGTTGGGAACATATGCGCCCCCGCAGTCCACAATCACAACGGATGGGTTGTTGGCGAACAGCGCGCAGTGTTCTCACTTTCAACTACGGTGTGAGCCGGGCTTCACTTCCCTCACTTCCGCGAATGGCTGACTACTGAGCGCCACTGTGCCTCGCTGTAGGCTGTGACTTGATCACGACGGACATCTGGTCTCAAGCAGGAGTCAATTCATCGATGCAATCTGCGTTTTCATCAGATCTCGACCCGCATGTGCAGGATCAGCTCGAC
>JBGTJM010000289.1:0-9553 GCA_041745115.1 Thermomicrobiales bacterium | reverse complement strand
AAGCGTCCGCTCGATGAAGCTGAGTACAACATGACCATGACAGATCTGCAGATCGAGCTGGTAAAGGCGCAAGCCTGGATCAAGGCAGCGCAGGAGAAAGTCATGGTGATTTTTGAAGGGCGCGACGCAGCCGGCAAAGGAGGAACGATTCGGAGATTCATGGAAAATCTCAACTCGCGAGGCGCCCGCGTCGTGGCACTCGACAAACCGAACGAAACGGAGCTTGGCCAATGGTACTTTCAGCGATATATCGAGCACCTGCCAACCGCAGGAGAGCTCGTGCTCTTCGATCGCTCCTGGTACAACCGGGCCGCTGTCGAAAAGGTGTTCGGATTCTGCAGCCCAAGAGAGTATCTGGAATTCATGCGTCAGGCGCCTGAGCTCGAGCGAATGCTCACAAACAGCGGCATCCGGCTCATCAAATTCTACTTCTCTGTAAGTCAGCAGGAGCAAATCCGCCGTTTCGACCAACGTCAACGGGACCCCCTTAAACAATGGAAAATCAGCCCTATCGATCTCGCCTCAATCGACAAGTGGGACGCCTACACGGCGGCAAAGGAGGCCATGTTCTTTTATACCGACACAGCTGACGCACCCTGGACGATTGTCAAGGCAGATGACAAACGACGGGCGAGGATCAACGCCATCCGCTATTTCCTGAACTCACTACCCTATGACAAAAAGACTCCGAGCGTTGGACTGGCTCCGGATCCGTTGATCGTCGGCAAGGTCTCGGACTACTTTGATCACAATGGCAGTGAGATTCAGACTCTTTGAGCACGAGAAATTGTCTCTCGCGCCTCGCCTCAGTGCCCACATAGAGACATCCCGCAAACCATATCGGCTCGACACAATGACGAATCGAGGAAATACGTCGCTTCAAGTTGAATGGTGATCATCCTGCTGCCGAATGTCACCATTGCGCCCACACCAATACTCAATAGATGCTCAAAGTGCTGGAACCAAACGACCAACACGACCGCGTCAGCTTGGCTTGACATCCTTAACCCATGAATGAGATATTCGTTGATGAATCCTCATAAGGATCGGAACCGGATGGAATCGCTGGCTCGGCCAGCCGATGCCCACTATTCGAGGAGGAACTCGGTATGAAGGCTCGTGATCGTTATCGACTCCCGAAACTTTCGGTTTCGCGGAGAACCGCTCTCAAAGGTGGAGTTGGCGCGGTCGCTGCAACCACGCTCCCATTTCTGGCTCATAGTCCGGGTGGACTGGCACAGTACGACGATCTGGCCCCACTTCCAGATTTGTCAGGTGAGACGATTCGAATCTTCACATTCGCCGGCAATCCGTTCATCGAGGGCCCGGTTCGCCTTCATGCTCCCGTGTTCGAAGAGCTGACCGGAGCCACGGTCGAGATTATTACCGCCCCATTCGCTGATCTGTACACGAAGGCCCAGCAGGTCGCTCAGACCGGCAGTGGAGAGTTCGATGTGCTTCTCCTCTCCAACACCTGGGTCGCCGACTTTGTCGCGCTGGACTACATCATTCCCTTCGATGACTACATCGCCAGGGACGCTGACGAGCCCAATCTCCAGTGGGACGACGTTCCCGATGGTCTGAAGTTCAAGAACAGCTGGGGCGGTCAAACGTATGCGTTCATTGTCGACAACGACAATCACAGTATGTTCTATCGAAAGGACATTCTCGAAAGCGAAGAGTGGCAAGAGGCCTACCTGGCAGAAACGGGTTCTGAGCTCTCGAGCCCTCCACAAACGCTGGCAGAATTCACCCAGATAGCCAAATTTTTCACGGGTAAGGACTGGGATCCATCCGTCGGTGCAGACAAGTACGGGTTCATTACTAATGTGACACGAGGTGCCCAGTCGTTCTGGTACGCCTATCCCTGGACAGCCGCCTACACGGTCGTTCCCACCGAACTGGCCCCAGCCCAAGGCATTTACCTCTTCGATCCGGACATGACCCCGCTCGTGAACAACGAAGGCTTCGTTCGAGGACTGACGGAATATGTGGACATCATCAACGGCGCGATGAAGCCAGGAGGTGACGCCGTTCGCGGTACGGTCATCACCGATATCACCAACGGCTCCACGCTAATGTCATTCGACTGGGGCGACACCGGACCCGCTTCGGTTGCGGCCGACTCTGTGGTCAAAGACAAACTTGGTTTTGCGATGGTTCCGGGCGTCACCGAGTACTTCGACTGGCAGAGTGATTCCTGGGTTACCGTCGAAGGCGATCTCCATCAGGTTCCCACCCACGCATTCAATGGCTGGTCGTACTTCATCACCTCGCAGGCTAGCAATCCAGATGCCGCATGGGAGTGGATCAAGTTCGCGTCGAGCCCTGGCGTGAGCGCGGTGGATGTAGCCGCGCCTGATTCAGGCTACCAGCCGTGGCGCAACTCCCACAGTGAGAATCTGGAACCGTGGGTCGGCACCGGCTGGACCGAAAGCGAAGCCGCGACCTACGTGCAAACGATTCTCGACGTTACCGACCATCCAAATGCCGTCTTCGATCCTCGCATTCCACAGGCCTCGGCCTATCAGGAAGCGCTCGAGCTGCACATTCTTCGCGCTGTGAGTGGTGAAACGGATCCACAATCTGCGATGGATGAGTGTGCCAGCGATTTCGAAAGCCTGACGGATGACGCTGGGCGCGACGAGCAAATCGCTGCCTATCGCGCTCACCTTGGATTGAGCTAGCTCATCTGACGTGATGTGACAGCAAACCTGCTTGCCGCCCCATGGCAAGCAGGTTTCTCAACCCGGGGTTGGGTAATCGTGGACGACACGACATCGACGGATTCCGCGGTCGAGACTTCGGTCCGCGGAAACCGTCTGGATCGAAATGCCAGATTCATCTTCCTGGCACCGACAGTGTTCTATCTGCTCCTGCTCGGAATTTTTCCGCTCATCTTCTCTCTGTACATGGTCTTTGCCCAGTGGCGTGCCAGGGAGATTTCCTGGGTCGGAATGCAGAACCTCAATCGGCTTTTCGAGCAGGATCGATTCTACAACTCAGTCAAGCTTACGATTCTGTTCGTGCTGATCGTCACACTCGCCGAGTTGATTCTGGGAACTCTGGTGGCTCTCGGTCTGCAATCAACGCTCCGTGGAAAAAACGGCTTCCGGTTGCTGTTCACGCTCCCAATGCTTCTTCCACCGATCGCTGTCGCATACACCTGGCGGACGATGTTCGACTACAACCAGGGGCCACTGAACTACTTCCTGTCTGAGCTGGGGTTGAACCGCGTCGGATGGCTGGGCCATCCACAGTGGGCATTCTTTTCTATTGCTATCGTCGATATCTGGCAATGGACACCGTTTATTGCGCTAGGGGTGCTGGCGGCGCTTGAGGCCCAGTCGACTGAGCTATACGAGGCAGCAACTGTCGACGGTGCGTCCTGGTGGCAACTGGTAAAGGACCTCGCGCTACCGCTTCTTGCGCCGTATGCCATCGCCCTGGTTGCATTGCGATCAATCGATGCATTCAAAGTGGTCGATACCATCTTCATTCTCACCGGTGGTGGCCCCGGGACCTCGACTGAGCTTCTGACGTTCTATGGCTACGTTGCGGGATTCAGACCGTTCAATATGGGATATACCTCCGCAGTCGCATGGTCCCTGGTGGTGATGATGACCATCGTCTTCTTCATACTACTGCGTGTCTTGCGCCGGGCTGACGAGGAGTTCTAGGATGGATCTGACCCGTAGCCGTAGCCTGAAGATTCTCTCGATCGCCACCCTGTTTGTCTGGACGATCTTTGCCGCGTTTCCGATTTACTGGACATTCGTGACCGCCTTCAAGTCTCCCGGCACGGCAACCAGCGGCAAGCCAACATTTATCCCCTGGGTCGATTTCGATCCTACCCTCGAGGCGTTTCGCGGGATCTTCGGTCGAGGCTCATCCTTCTACGACATCGACACGATGGGTGATGTGAACCAGCTGATGACAAACAGCTTCCTTGCCGCAGCTGGTTCAGCGACGCTGGCGATCCTGCTCGGCACAGGTGCAGCATACGCATTGAGCCGCTTCCGGTATCAGAAATGGAAAAACCGCGACATCGCATTCTGGATAATCTCCCAGCGAATGTTTCCGCCGATTGCTTTGGTGGTGCCGTTCTTTATCCTGTTCAATCGCATCGGTATTCTCGACACCGTTCCAGCGCTCATCCTCGTATACACGGGCATGAATCTGCCGATCGTGGTCTGGTTGCTGCGGGATTACTTTCGCGACCTTCCGGCTGAGCTCGAGGAAGCCTCCATGGTGGACGGCAGCAGCAGAATCGGAGCGTTTTTCAGAATCGCTCTGCCGCTCACGCTCCCTGGTCTCGCCATTGCCTTCCTGTTTGCCTACGTGTTCGCCTGGAACGAGTTCTTCTTCGCCTTCACGCTCACATTCGACAATGCCAAGACGCTACCAGTTCAGCTCGCTGGAAACGTCACCACAACCGGCCCAAGATACTGGGATATTGCCGCTCAGGCTCTGATTGTGATGATCCCACCGCTCATCATCGCCCTGATTGCCGGCCGATACATCGTCCGCGGGCTGACTATGGGTGCGGTCAAGCGCTAGCAATCGACACTGTGCGTTGAACCAGCAACAGGTGATCGCATACCAGCACGAGGTCGTTCCTCTGGTTGATCACCTCAACGCGTTCAATCACCATTCCGAACTCAGGCCGCTTATGGTCACGCTTCTCGGAAATGGTCGCAGAACAGGTAATGGTGTCTCCAATGAACACTGGTTTGATAAACCTCAGTTTATCGTATCCATAGGAAAATGCCACAGTGTTGACAGCACCGGCCGTCATCCCAACCGCGATACTGAAGATGAGCGTGCCGTGTGCCACCCGCTGACCGAACTCCTGCCCCTTGCACCACTCCGCATCCATGTGGTGCGGATAGAAATCTCCAGTCTGCCCAGCGTGAATCACAATGTCCGATTCCGTAATGGTCCGACCTAGCGTGGAACGTGACGCACCTATCTGGTACTCCTCGAAATACACATCCTGAATCATTGCCGGAACTCCAGGTGTTCACCGAGCACCGGTGCAGCCGAAATCGAATCGGTCGCAAGCCCAGCGAACCGCTCTGAAGGACCCGAATCCGTCAGCAGACCCGCTCGATGCGCGATCGTCGCCGCGCAATTCAGCAGGTCGGGCAGCACGCGGTCGACGAACTCCCTGTGGACTCGCGGCATCCCGTTGATCGCCAATGCAGCCAGGGTTCGGGAGTGTGCCGAACCGATCGGCACGGCCACGTCGCTGACCGCCTCGAGACTCTCGCCCCGTGCAGTTTCATACCCACGCGAGCGAATCTCCTCCAGGCGCACCAGAAGGCCATCGACTCCACCCAGGTGAACATCACCGAGCGGAGTCTCAGCCTCGATCAGGTCAATGCAACGAAACTCCTCCAGTTGGGCCAGCAGCACCCGGCCAGAGCAAGCCTGGCTCAACGGGATCGTGCTACCGAGTTCAACAGAAATTCGCACTCGGGCAGGAGCATCTTCCTGGTGCAGCACCAGCAAGCGGCCGCCATAAACGACGCTCAAGTGGCACGATTCACCCGTTTTTCTGGCGAGTTCTCGCATTGGCATTTCGGAAAACCGAACCAGCGGTTGAAAAGGCGAGTGAAGGTGGGCCAGCTCGAAAAGCCGCAATGTTAGTTCGTATCCGCCGGACCCAGGGTCTCGGCTTACGAAGCCCCGCCGCTCCAGCGTCGCCAGAACCCGATAGATCTCGCTCGGGCTTCGACGCAAAGCTCTCGAGACTTGCGCCTGCGTCATGCTGGTCCCTGCCACCGCGAGGCACTCCAGCACATCAAGTGCCTTGTCGACTGACGGAACGCGATATGCTGCAGTGGAAGATTCGTCAGGCCCAAAACGCGCGGTAGACATTGACACCGTTCACCTACGAATGCAAGATTCATATGCGAACACTTTACCGCACCATCAGGGTCATGCAAAGGATGAGAGGGAGCAGAACAGGTGCCACCAATTGTGCTCAAGGGTATTACATGGGACCACACCCGTGGCTATGTCCCGATGGCAGCCACCGCTCAGCGGTTTCACGATGCCAATCCGAACGTCACAATCGAGTGGCAGGTTCGTTCATTGAAGGATTTCGGTGACTATCCGATCGAGAAGCTCGCCGAGCGATTCGATTTGCTCATCATCGACCATCCGTTCGCAGGATATGCGGCCACCCATCCCGTGCTCATTCCCATGGATGAGCATATCGATGAGGCATTTCTGGCAGATCAGGCCGCGAACAGCGTGGGGCAGTCCTACGAAAGCTACGTTTACGGCGGTCATCTGTGGGCGCTGGCCGTTGACGCCGCCACACCGGTGAGTGGTTTTCGGCCCGATCTGATGGCCCGGTTCGATCTCAGCATCCCTGAAACTTGGGATGATGTGCTTGCGCTTGCCCGCAAGGGTCATGTTGCTGTCCCCGCAGCCGCGGTCGACATCATCATGAACATGTATATGCTCTGCCTGGCCATGGGAGATCCTTCGTTCCAGGACGATCAGGAAATCGTCGCTCGCCACACTGCCATCGAGGCATTGAATGCCTACCGAGAGCTTGTCGTCGCCGCTGGTCTCGAGAACCTGGAACGGAATCCGATTCGCACGTGGGAAGCGCTGGTGACCGGGGAGACGCTTGCCTATTGCCCATTTGCCTACGGCTACTCCAATTACGGTCGCCGCGACTTCACCGACAAACCATTGCGATTTGGCGGTTTGGTGAAGTTCAATGGCACCACATTGCGCTCAACCCTCGGCGGCACCGGCCTCGCGATATCTCGCATCTGCGAGCATCTCGACACGGCTATCGAATACTGCAGATTTGTCGCTAGCCCGGAATGCCAGGGAGGACTCTATACGATCACCGGAGGTCAACCCGGGCATCGGAAAGCCTGGTTGCAGGACGAGCTGAATGTCATGACGAATGGTTTTTTCGAAGACACGCTCGCAACACACGATGATGCCTATTTGCGCCCACGCTATCCGGCGTACAACCGGTTTCAGGAAGATGCCGGCGCCATGATCTGGGATTTCATTCATGATGCGGGCGACGTTTGTTCGACGGTCGATCGTCTCAATGCACGGTACAGAGCGAGTCTGACGGATGAGTGACAAAACACCAAGACAGGCGCTTGACGACGAGCTCCGGCCACTGCATGGATTGATCGTCGTCGACTTCAGCCAGTTTCTGGCTGGCCCATCCTGCGGTTTACGCCTTGCAGATCTGGGTGCTCGCGTCATCAAGATCGAACGGCCAGATGGTGGCGATCTGTGCCGGCGGCTCTACATTTCCAATCTCGAGCTCGACGGTGACTCAACACTGTTTCACTCTATCAACCGTAACAAGGAGAGCTTTGCTGCCGATCTCAAGGATCCGGATGATGTCCGCAAGATTCGGGCTTTACTCAAACGCGCCGACGTAATGATCCAGAACTTTCGGCCCGGAGTTATCGAGAGACTCGGACTGGCCTACGAAGATGTCAGGGAGATCAATCCAACGATTGTCTACGGGACCATCACCGGCTATGGGGATTTCGGACCCTGGCGTGACAAACCCGGTCAGGACTTGCTGGCACAGTCGCTTTCAGGATTGACGTGGCTCAATGGCGATGGTGACCAGGGTCCGGTCCCGGTTGGAATCGCCGTGGCCGATATTCTCGCGGGAGCACACTTGGCCCAGGGTATTCTGGCCTGTCTCGTTCGTCGTGGACTTACCGGACGTGGTGGGCTCGTTGAAGCAAGCCTGATGGAATCGATCCTCGATTTCCAGTTCGAGGTCCTGACCACCCATCTCAATGACGGCGGCAAACTGCCAGTCAGAAGCTCGATCAACAATGCCCATGCGTACCTTGCAGCCCCATATGGCATTTACCAGACTGCAAACGGGTACCTGGCGCTTTCAATGCAACCAATTCCTCCACTCGGAGAAATCCTCGGTTGTCCGGATCTTGCAGTGTTTACCGATCCGCAAAGCTGGTTCGATGATCGCGACCGCATCAAGTGTGTTCTGGCCGCTCACCTTCTCAACCGCACCACCGCCGAATGGCTCGCAATACTCGAACCTGCCGACATCTGGTGCGCAGATGTGCTGACCTGGGCCGGCCTGTTGCAACACGATGGATTCAAGGCTCTGCAGATGACCCAGGTCGTTACTCGAGGAACCGGAGCTCAGCTTACGACAACCCGCTGTCCAATCCGGATCGATGGCCGTCTGCTCACCGCATCACGAGGTGCTCCGTCGATCGGCGAGGACAACGAACGCATAGAGCTCGATATCTCGCAGATGGCAAACTAGCCATAAACCGGGAGTTCAAGATGTCCAGAATCCTCTATATCGCACCAGTCAGAATTGACGACGAGATATTCGAGCAAGGCATCGAAGACCAGGTCCGACCCGGCAACACGCTGGATGCGATCGGGTTCAACAGGGGACCGCGCCATCTCGAATATCACTACTACGAAGCGCTAACTACCCCAGACATCATTCATTCTGTGATCGAGGCTGAGCATCAGGGATACGACGGTGCGGTCATCGGTTGCTTTTACGATCTTGCGCTTCACGAGAGCCGGGAAGTCGCTGAGCGCATCGTGGTTGCCGCTCCGTGCGAATCGGCCCTGCTTTTGGCAGCGAGTCTGGGATCGACTTTTTCGATAATCGTTGGCCGCCGCAAATGGATTCCACAGATGAAAGCAACGGTTCACCACTATGGCCTTGGCGACCGACTTGCATCGTTTCAAACCCTCGAATTCGGCGTACTCGATTACCACCGCGATGAACGGGAAACGCAGCGACGATTCATCGAAGCCGGACACCGTGCGATCGCCGGTGGCGCGGAAGTGATCGTGCTCGGGTGCACTGCCTCCGCCGGATTCTTCAGAACACTGCAGGATGAGCTCGGCGTTCCGGTCATCGACTCCGCGATCGCCGCCGTCAAACACGCCGAGCATCTGATCGACGTGCGAGATCAATTTGGCTGGTATACGTCGAAGATTGGCGGCTACGAGTCGCCACCGTCTGCTGAGATTGACGCGTGGGACCTGCATGACTCCGTTCGAGATGGAGACATCACGGATACCTGGGTTGCCAACCGCCAGCCAGCACACAGGTGAGGTGCCAGCCCATCGATTTGCCAAAGGAGACTCTGATGGCAGACACACTTCGCATAGCGATTCGTCGCTTCGACGCGTTCGATTCCGCCATCGAACGGCAGTGGTCGGATTACGTGGCATCCACTGGCAGCACGGCCACGATGGAGTACGAATCACTCGACCTCAATCCCCTCGTCGATCGCCTTTTCACCTCGAATGGGCTCAGAAACGGCGACATCGATATCGCCTTCGTCGTGACCGACTGGATCGCCGATGCAGTTGAGTCCGATGCACTGCTCGATCTTGCTCCATTTCTTGCAAGCCAGCCTGTCGAGGGATACCCGGACCAGTGGGCTCCTGCCCTGACACGCTTCCAGCAATTTGGCGATCGGATTTTCGGACTTCCCTATCACAATGGACCAGAGTGCTTGATCTACCGGAAGGATCTTTTCGA
>JBGTJM010000288.1:0-5517 GCA_041745115.1 Thermomicrobiales bacterium | reverse complement strand
AAATCGCGATCGGCAATCGCGTCCATGCTGTTTCGAGAGATGCGCCGAAAGCCGAGATCATCGGCAGTCGTCTCGCGATCAATGGGATAGGTGACTCCGGCCATGGCGCCCGATCCGAGCGGCATTGTATCCACGCGATCGTAGGCTTGCCGAACGCGTTCGGAATCCCGGCGAAGCATCTCGACATATGCCAGCAGATGATGGGCGAGGAGGACTGGCTGAGCCCGCTGAGTGTGGGTGTATCCGGGCATTGGCACGTCGATGTGCTCGGCGGCGCGCTCGATCAGCGTCTGAATGAGGGCCTCGAGCGCATGGGCAACGCGCAGCAAGGCGCCTTTGGTCCAGAGGCGGGTGTCGGTTGCGACCTGATCGTTGCGGCTGCGGCCAGTGTGGAGCTTGCCCTGAGCAGGCCCAATCAGTTCCCTCAGACGCCGCTCGACGGCGGTGTGAATATCCTCGTCGTGCAGCGTGAAGGTGAACTGTTCAGATTCAACTTCGTCCCAAACTTGCCAGAGGCCGCGCTCGATCTCGACAGCATCCTCGGTTGGAATAATGCCCTGCCGACCCAACATGCGCACATGCGCGACCGAACCGCGGATGTCTTCGCGGACCATGCGGTTGTCGAACATGATTGAAGCGGTGAAGGCTTCGGCTACGGCATCAGGAGCTTCGGAAAACCTCCCGCCCCAGAGTCGATCGGGTCCGTTAGCCGCTTCTTTGCCCATGGATCTTGCCCTTTCCCGGTTAGCGTTCGGCTGGCGAGTGTACTACCCGGCGAAACGTTTTGGTGTGGTGGTCCGGACAACCACGCTGTAGTAGTGTGTCCGGGTTGAAATGCTTCGCGATTGGAGGGTGAGCATCGCAATGGCCACAATGGTAACGGGCGGAAACGGCTGGGTGCCGAGTCACATTGTGCGCCGCCTGGCGAGGCGCGGTGAGCGGGTGGTGTCATACGACCTTATGGAGCCGGACGACCTACTCCTGGAGCTGTGGGCCGGGGCCGGTGACATCATTGTGGAATTTGGCGATGTGGTGTCGGAAGAGGCGCTGATGGAGTCGGCGAAGCGACATGAAGTGACCCGCATCATCCACGCTGCCGCTATTACCCCCCGATTGCATCGAGAGAAGGCCGAGCCGAAGCGAGTGATCGAGGTCAATTTGCTGGGTACTGTGACTGCGCTCGATGTGGCGAGCCAGTTGCCTGATTTCGAGCGCTTCGTCTATGTCTCTTCTGGCGCAGCATGGGGCGACTGGGAACAGGTCGATGAGCTCACGGAGGATTTGCCATCGAAAGCGACCGGCTTATATGGCGTGACCAAGCACACCAGTGAGCGAGTGTGCCGGCGATATGCTGAGCTGTACGATCTGGATGTCGTATCGATGCGCCCCGCAAACGTTTTTGGGCCGATGGAGCGCGATACGCCCGGATATGTCGGTGGTACCGAACTGAGGGAGATGCTGCGCATTCACTTTGGTGGTGAGACGGTGCGAGTCAATTCCCTGGAAGGACCGTACCTGGATTGGACCTATGTGGAGGACATTGCCGAAGGCATCGAGCTTGCCTGGTCGACACCGAAAATGCCGCATGATGTGTACTCAATAACCTGTGGCCGGCTTTATTCAATCGGAGATGCGTTGGGTGCATTCGAGATGTACCTGCCCAACTTCAAATTCGAAGTGGTGGCAGAGGCTGATGCGAACTATGTTGTGTCGGGAAAGTCCCCCGGGCCAGTTCCGAGCAACGCCCGGCTCAAAGCCGATACGGGATGGACACCGCCGACAAGTTTTGATGAGGGCATGCGGCACTATTTGGCCTGGATCGAGAAGCATGGTCCGCAGTAGCAGCGAAAAGCGTGAGGAGACAGGAAGATGACCGTGGAGCGGGTCCGGAATCCGAGATTGTTGTCTGACCTCACTGCGAAGGATCTGCGGGAGGGTGGATTTGATACTGCGTTCCTGCCGATCGGCGCGACGGAGTTTCATGGCGATCACCTTCCGTTCAGCACCGACACCATAGCGGCTGAGACGCTCTGTTTGCGATTTGCCTCAGAGCTCGATTCCGCGCTTGTCTTGCCTGCTATTGACTATGGAATGTCCTTGCACATGCTGGCATGGCCCTGGAGTCTCTCTTTGCGGCCTGAGACGCTGTCGAAAGTCATCATCGATATCGCTGAATCGTTGCTGCAACACGACATCACAAAGATGGTCATCGTCGCTGCGCACGATGGCAACCCACCCTGCATCGAGAATGCCGCTCGCGAATTGAGTGACAACCACGGCATGGTGGTGGCGATCCTGGAAGGCTGGCAGGAAATGGCCCGGGAGCTTCTGACAGGCGAGTGGGATATCGATCTGGATCATGGCGGCCAGTCGGAGATGTCGATGACACTCTTTGCCGCGCCACATTTGACCCAACAGGAGAACGCAGTCGATCTGCCGAGGCAGCAATTCGATCATCCGGTCTCGGTGCGTGGTCCGTTCAGCAATGTTGTGCCGCACGGCTATAGCGGCACTCCGAGTAGAGGCTCGGCGGCAGAAGGAGCCGCGGTTGTTGATGCGATCGCATCGCGGGTGGTGCCGTTCCTGAGAGAGCTCGATCAGAATGGCTGGATGAACGGGTCATGGATGAGTGGAATCGAGCCACCCGATGCATCTTCTGATCCGCGGAAAATTGAATGGCGCTAGAGCGTTTTCCTGGTAGGCTATACTCAATTCCGTACAGACGTTCTAGTTGAGGCAGTGAAGAATCTTTGGACCAGATCACGTTTGGCGTTGAGGCCCGGCGACTTCATCAGGACATTCTGCGCGAGGGGCTGGCCCTCAGCGACATGCGGACCTCTGAGAGCATCGAGCTGCGAATTGGTGCTGACTCCGGTTCTGATGTCGAGATTGCAGAGCTAGATCAACCAGGTAATCTCAAATGGATCGAGGCGATTGCTCCCTTCAGTCGCCGCGTTCCGAAGACTGCGGGAGAATCTCGCCTCAGGTTTTTCCTCGATGGCACACAGAAGACGCTTCCTGGGTATCACAGTGCCGCGATACCGATCGTGGCATCTGTAACGAGCGCGGCAATCCTGGAGCGGCATTCGGCAGCGGACTTGGGAATTGTGCCGGGGCGGATTTCGTTGAGGAAGTGCTGGATTGTGCCGGTTGCGAGCGGGCAGACTGACGTTGATGCGTTTGTCGCGCGGGTTGGTCGTGGTGGAACCATGGTCGTAGACCCACTTGCTGACCTGGATCCGTTCGAATATTCGAGGACACTGCAAAACTACGCGGCGATCGAACAGCGAGCGCTGATGGCGTCCAGACATCAGCGCGTTGAGCAGGAGATCGAGCTCCTGGCATCCTGGCCGATGATCTCGGATGGCTCCTCCAGTTGGCTCCTGGTCGATGGTGCATTGCGACAGCCTGTGAGCCGGGCAGTCGGTCTTGTGAAGTCGTTTACCCGTCAGTACGTCAGCGGTGCGCTGGCAAACCAGCTCTTTCAGATGCCGGCAGGCTTTCGCTCTCCCGCGTTTCTGGTGGAGGACAAATGGCGAGCGGGAAGGTACACGGTCTGGTACGTGAGATTGTGGGACGCCACTGGACGGGACCCGCGATATGGGCTGGTGCGTCTTGAAACAGCCGAGCCCAGTTTGTCGAGTGAATGGATCGATCAACTCTCGCGATGGGTGCTGGCAGAGCGAGTGCCACGGGCCACAAATGACAGTCGATGGCCAACACTGCTCTATCCTGTCTACGTTTTGGAGCAAATTCTGAAGCGGTACTCGGCTCGCGAGCTGCGGTACTGGCCCGCATAAGGACGCACCAATGACGCTGGCTTTTGGAGATCTCGGTGTTTCCGAGTTTGTTGAGGCAGAATCCCCACGTTCGATGACGAACTTTGCAGAGTTGACCGATATCGCTCATGGCGCTATCGGTCGGGTGGTCGCCAGTGAAAAAGAGCCATCCGGCTCGCACGTTTTCTATTTCTGGGCAGCCGAGCGTGAACTGTCGCTCGACGTGGGCCACATCGTGGTTGGGTTTTCGGAGGAATCGGCAGTAGTCGGCGTGGTCGATCAACCGCGTCGCTATTCGGATCTGCGGACGTTTCTGGATGATTTTTACGATCGGCATCTCGAGGAAGCGATCGAGCTCGAGCCACCCACCCGCCGGCCAGAGATCCTGGTATTCGAGGTCCATGTGCTGCGTACGAAGCATCTGCGTGACGATGTGGTCTCGCAGCGTCCGGTCGTTGCGGGTCCGGTGTATTTTGCAACGCGAACCGCGATCGACTACGCGCTGGGGGTGCGGGACTTCGATGGCATTCCCATTCCGGCGCTGCTGCATACGAACGGCAACGCAGAGCGGAACGAATCCGGCGAGATTGTTTTGAATGATCGGGGTTATCCAGTCTTTCAGCGCTCCCCCCTCTGGCTGGACGAGAAATATTTGCTGGGCCCGGAAGCAGGTCATGCGAACTGGACCGGGCAATCGGGACTGGCGACAAAAACGAGTCACGCTCTCTTCCTGATCAGCGCGGTATTTCAGCGGCTCGCCCGGGATCAGCGATCGGTAGCGGCGCTGCTTTTCAATGTGAAGGGGCCGGATCTGATTTGGCTGGACAAGCCGGCGGTGGCGCCGGCAGGACTCGAAGCGGCCTACGAATCGGCCGGTCATCGTGGTTTCGACGAGCGCGATCATCGTGCCTATCAGGAGCTTTCGCTCGAACCGAAGCCGTTTGCCGATCTCAGGCTTTTTGCGCCGTTCAAGCCGGGCATGGCGCCGACCGGAGCGGTCGCGCCCCTGGCCAGCACGTCGTATCACGACAAACTGAATACGCTGCGAACGGCTCCTGGCGAGCGAGATACCGTCTACCCCATTTTGTGGGGCCTCGACCGCCTCCTCCGATACCCTCACAAGGTTTTCGAGCATGGAGATCTTGACGACAAGATGTGGGGTCTGGTTTCTGAGCTTCGGTCACAAGGTGCTACCAGGTCGTCGCAGTCGGTCGATGCGCGGCTGGGCGAAATGCTCGACCACATTGCGGCAGAACAACGATCGGATTGGGACGGCCACCACAAAGCGACGATTCTGAAGGCGCAGAATCGCTTTCGTGGACTGCCATTCAAGTTCAATGGTCTTCTGGCTGAGGGAGAGGTCGATTACGGAAATCTGTCGCGAGTGGATGACGGGTTCGCCGACCAGGAGGTGCGGGTTGTCGACATCGCTCATTGCAATACGAATGTGCAGGAACTCCTGGTTTCGTCGATCATCGAGTCGGTCTGGCGAATGGCCGAGGATCAGAAGCTTGGCGTCGACAAGCTGATCGTGTTTGTTGATGAGCTGAACAAGTACGCACCAGCCGGGGGTGAGGGAGGGCTGCGAGATACGCTCGTGGACATCGCGGCGCGAGGCAGACACCTGAACGTCGTGCTTTTCGGTGCTCAGCAGTTTCGCTCGAAAGTGGAAACTGAGATTCTCGGCAATTGTGGTACATCGTTCTATGGACGAGTCGGCGATGAGGAAATTATCAAC
>JBGTJM010000287.1:0-3963 GCA_041745115.1 Thermomicrobiales bacterium | reverse complement strand
GCCAATTGCTCCAGGAGTGCCGGGCTTCGACGAATCACTCGCCGATGCCTTTCCATATGACCCTGAGCGAGCCCAGGCACTCCTCGAGGAGTCCGGCGTTGGAGAGATCTCGTTTGATCTGTACAACCGGAACAATGGAGTCTGGCCACTACTCGGACAGTTGGTTCAGGCCGATCTCCAGGCGGTAGGTATTAATGCCAATCTGCTGTCGTTGCCGGACGCCGAGTTCTTCGGTCAGCTCAATGCGGGTGAGGTTCCCGCATTCCTGAATGACTGGACCTGGGATAACGGAGACCCGGACAACGTGATGTTTTCCCTCTATACGGCCCCTCGGGCGATTACGAGACTTGGGTACGAAAATGCCAGGGTCAATGAGTTGAACACCCAGGCGCAGGTTGAGCAGGATCCGGACGCACGCCTCGCCCAGTATGCCGAAGCGCAGCAATTGATCGTCGACGACGCCATCAACGTCATCCTCGGATATCCGGGGCGTGTGATCGGCACTCAGGCGAGTGTCCAGAACCTGGTCCTCTCACCAATTGGAAATATCGTACTGCGTGACGTCTCGCTGGCATAACGAGTTCGAGCAAAGAATCGAGCCGAGTGCGCACTTGTGCCACTCGGCTTCCTCAGCTTTGTGAGCAAAAACAAAGGCGGCGGAGAAGCCTACTGCTGGCGCAACCGCGCCAACCGGAAGGACCGATCAGAAACTGATGCCGGAAATTGCCGGTCCAAATCTATGTGCTCGCGAGAAATTGTTGCTAAACTACAAACCGGTATCGAACAACATCATCGCGCATTGAAACAGCGAGGACGCCTGCTATGTCCTCTATCCACGCAAACCGCGATCCATGGCGTTCTGGCGAAACGACAACTGCAGCCGATGCCAAGCTTTCCGATGGGCGTATCCCCACTCCACGGACTTCATTCGTAGGCCGTGAAGAAGCTCTCTTCGCAATCCGTTCCCTAATTCTCGATGAGGAAATCCGGTTGGTAACCCTTGTTGGTACCGGCGGATCAGGAAAAACACGTATCGCCATAGAGGTCGCTAAGTCCGCCAGCGACTCGTTCGACTTGGGAGGCCGGTTCATCCCTCTGGCGGCCCGCCGGCAGCCTCAACTGGTAGTGGACGCAATCGCCATAGGCATGTCCGTCGCGCGGGCGGAAGGTGCAGATCCCTTCGCCGCGATAGTAGATTCTCTCGGCAGCCAAACCATTCTGCTCATTCTGGACAACATGGAACATCTTCTCGAAGCAACGATCGACGTTGGCCGGTTGCTCGACACTTGTCCGGGATTGACCGTTCTGGCAACGAGCCGCAAACCTCTCAACATGTCAGGCGAACGACTCTACCGCGTCGGGCCACTGTCGTTGCCTGCTAGTGACTCGCCCATGGACCTTGCCGAGGTTTTCGCGTCCGAGGCAGGGAAACTGTTCATTGAGCGAGCCCGACTTGTAAACGATGACCACGCCTTCAGCGACACTGATGCTCCGACCATTGCTGGCATCTGCACGAAGCTCGATGGACTGCCATTGGCAATCGAGCTCGCCACACCTCGGATGAGAATCCTCACCCTCACGAGTTTGCTAGCTCAGCTCGATGCCCGTCTGCCGCTTCTCAATCAAGGCCCTATCGATGCGCCGGTCCGTCACCAGACGTTGCGAGAGGCGATTGCCTGGAGCTACGACTTGCTGAACAACCACCAGCAGCGATGTTTCAGGCGAATGTCGATATGCGTCGGAGGCTTCACCCTCGAGGCAGCCGAGGCCATCGGCAACAGCGATCCTCACGATTCTTGCCTCGAAAGCGGCGAAACTCTGGACCATGTCAGCATTCTGTTGGACAGCAGCCTCATCGATCGCTCGGCTGAGAATCAGGATGAACCAAGGTTCACGTTTCTCGAGACGATTCGAGAGTTTGGGCTTGAACAACTGCGTCTGAACGGCGAGCTCGAAGAAGTTTCACGACTCCATTCTGTGTACTACCAGCAATTGGCGCAGCGGACACGACCCTTGATTGAGGGACGGGACGGACCGATGGCCCTGAACGTTTTCGAGTCCGAGCATGCCAATATCCGAAAGGCGCTCAAATGGTTTCTGGATAAAGAGGACGTCCCACATGCTGTGCGGCTCACGCGTGACCTTTGGAAATTCTGGTGGGTGCGCCAGCATGTAGCGGAAGCCAGGAGCTGGATGGCTCAAACGCTTGCGCTGGCTGGTGATGACGAGTCTGAAGGTGTGGTCGAGATCCTGTATGGTGCAGGTGTCACCGCCCTCAGCCAGGGGGATATCGACGAAGCAACCCGCTGCGTTGATCGAGGGCTATCGACTGCTCGGAAAAACAACGACCATGATTGGTCAGCAGCCCACCACATACTGCTTGCACATATCGAGGACCACAATGGAAATCTCGAACGCGCGCGGGTGGCGCTGGAGAAAGGAATCGTTTTATCCAGGCTCAATGATCCTCCCGGGTCGATCGGAGAGCATAGAACTGCGATGCTGAATGCCCTTGCCGTCACATTGCATGAATTGGGAGACGACGAGGGCGCGCTCGGGCTTGCTGAGGAATCCCACTCCATCTTCGATCGTCGGGGCGATCACTGGGGCCTCGCCCGCGCGATGTCGACCATTGCAGAGGTGGCATCCGCCGCCGGCGACTTCCAGCGTGCCATACCCGACAAACAGGAGTGCGTCCGGCTGTTTCATGAGACTGGCGACCCCCGCGCTACGGCGCTGGCAATTGGCGATCTGGCGGGCCTGGCTGCGCGAACTGGGCAACCGTCCACAGCTATCCGGCTATTTGGAGCGGTTGAATCAATCCGTCAACAGACCAACGGCGACGAACTGTCTGTGGCTCGACCAGGCTATCTCGCTTTGATTCAGGCTGCCAGGGCCGCGGTCGGCGAACGGTTCGCCGATCTGGCATGGAACGAGGGCAGAGAACTCACGCTCGGGCAAGCGGTGCAGGAAGCGCTGGCCCTATCGATGCCCAGGTCAGGCCAATCCGGCAGAAACCAGCGGACGGGCCAACCTGTGCTGACTCGCAGAGAGCTCGACGTGCTTCGCCTTGTCGCCACTGGGGCAACTGACCAGCAGATTGCCGACTCGCTGTTTATCGCCAGCCGCGCCGTTACCACACATGTCACCAGCATTCTCGGAAAACTGAATGTGGAGAATCGTACAGCCGCCGCCGCTCTGGCAACGCGAACTGGCCTGGTGTAGCGCTCCTTCTCCCGGGCCCGACCTACGACGGAGGATCTCAGGGCCTGATTGTGACTCGACGACCTGACCTCGCTCTGGGTGTTGCTTGGCAGTCAGGCTTGGTTCACCGCACACCCCGACAGTCTGGCCACGCAAATGAACGCTGTTTGTCACCTCTTTCGGCCACCTGTGGACGTCATCCTGAACAGTCGAGCGGCTCCTGCTGACGAGTCAACGGCTGCTGGTTCGCATCGAGATCGGGCAAAAGTCGGCATCGAGCGGCCAGTCGCAAATACGTAGGTCCTACAATGTTCCGGAGTTCCGGTCCAGCAATCATGCCAGTACATCACCCGGTGATCGAGGACCGTTTGCTCGTGACTGGAGTTAAATCATGGAAAACGGGGATACCCGCGACCGTATCACCAGCCTTTGCCTGCGAGAGGCACTTGCCGTTCAGGACAAGCTTGGGCCTGCAGACAGACAGCCAAGCCTGACAGAACGAATCGTCGATCGACTTCGGTTTGTGGTTCGTCGGGAGCCACGCCAAAGCTCGGCTGAGCCTACAAGCAATCCAGCCAGGAATCGACTCGAATCGTTTCATGTCCGCGACGTTCATCACCCGTCGCACTGAGTCGCGTGCCACGATCCAGCAAATGACCTTCCGCACGCACCATCCCTCGGCTTATTCCTGGCTTCCGCAATCGCTTTTCGCAACCACCACCACAGGAGACACACCATGCTGAATCACGAAACCTCCCT
>JBGTJM010000286.1:0-2229 GCA_041745115.1 Thermomicrobiales bacterium | reverse complement strand
CACCAACGACTGCCTGTCGTCCGACACGAGTTGCTCGGCCAGATTGACGTCATCTTGAATGTCGCTCGCTGCCAACTCGTAGTAGCTCAGGACACCGTCGGGATCAACCAACGCCTCGAATGCCCTGAGGTCGCTGACGAGACCCTCGACCGCAGCCTCAAATGCCGGATCGTCGACAGTCAAGGAGGTCGAATCGACAACAATGGTTTCCTGCTCAGGGTCGGTGTACTGCATTCGCTCCTCGAGCAGCGCGAGACCCACCACCGAGTCCTGGTCCGTAAGACTCTCGAAGTCCGTGGTCAGCGCATCACCCAGATAGGTCGCCGTTGAATAGCCTGCAATGACCAGGAAGGCAATCCAGACCGCAACGACGTACCAGCGTCTCTGCGCACAGAAACGAGAGATTCCAGCTGTCGAGAAACCAGACATGTGTGACGCTCCTGAGTATAAGGTCGGGCAAAGCAACGTCAAAACAAACGCACAACTCTGTGAATCTGAGATGAATCAGCGACTATCCTATGGACTTGGAGTTCGGTATGTCAATATGTGAAATGTTGAATTTGCAAGATGCTGGTTGATTTGGTTTCACCTGCAACCTCCAGCTGACCGTCGGCCCTTGGAGAAGTGATGGCTACGATTCTCTTGCTGAACCAGGATGTCATGCGCGGCATCGCCATCAAGAATGTTGCCCGCGATCTGGACTACATGCTTGTCAGGAAACCAGATTCGGCAACGTTCGCCGCCGAGCTTGTTCAGAGTTCTCATGCGATTTCTCTGGCGATCATCGATATGAACAGTCCAGTCGAATGGGATGTCATCAGTCAAGTCCTCTCGAAAACACCCGGAGTTCCGCCCGTCATCGCATTCGGTCCGCATGTCGATGTAGAGGGTCGTCGATCCGCCAAGCGCGCGGGTCTCACGCGAATCCTCTCGAACGGAGAGTTTTCCAAGAGCCCTGCTGAATATATCGAGCGCTATGCCCGTACGATCGATCGCAAAGATAACTGATAGGGACCTGACACAAACGCTGCAAACGGAGGCCGCATCATGACAGGTCGTCGCCAGTTTCACACGATCATCGTGGGTGCCGGGATCGTAGGAGTATCGACAGCGTACGAGCTTGCGAAGGCTGGTTTCACCGACGTGCTGGTCATCGATCAATCAGAACTGTTCAAGACTGGTGGCTCGACCTCCCATGCGCCCGGTGGGGTATTCCAGAACAACAGCTCGAGAACCGTGTCCAAACTCGCTCAATGGTCGGTTGAGACATTTCGGGAGATCTCTGAGATTGGACAGCCGGTTTACTTTCCAGTCGGCAGTCTCGAAATTGCCACGACCGAAGAGCGCTGGCACGACCTGAAGCGGAAAGCTGGATTTGCCAGGAGCTGGGGCCTGAACGCGCGTCTCTTGAATCCTGCAGAGACCGGTGACGCACTGCCCCACCTTGACACGTCAGTGATCCTCGGCTCCATTCACGTAGAAGGAGATGGCATCGTCCGGGCAGTGCCCCTCGTGGAACGCATGGCTGCCGTCGCGGCCAACCTCGGCGTTGCGTTTGAAGGGCACACAGCTCTGACACGCGTTGAAAGTCGCTCTGGACAGGTAACTGCCGTCGAGACAAACCGCGGCAGGATTGCCTGCGAAAGCGTGCTCCTGTGCGGTGGAATCTGGGGGCCTCTCCTGGGCGAGATGGCCGGTATCGCCGTCCCGCTCCAGCCGTGCGCCCATCCGTATGTTCGATCGAAAACCCTCCCAGCGTTCTCTGGTTTGCGTGAGATCGTATATCCACTTTGGAGACACCAGGATCACTCAATGTACCTTTGGCAGGACGGGGAGCAACTGGGAATCGGCAACTATCGACATGAGCCTCAGCTTCAGGCACCCGAGAACATCGAAAGTGGTTCTCCCACGGCAGCCGAGCTCCAGTTCGACATGCAAATGATGGAACCCGGGATTCGCGAAGCACGTCGACTCCTCCCCAACCTCGCGAATTTCGAGATCGAAGATCGCGTGAATGGAATGTTCTCGTTTACACCTGACGGTCAATCGATCGTTGGCGAAGTAGCGTCGGTCCAGGGCCTCTGGTCGGCCATGGCTGTGTGGGTGACACATGCACCCGGAACCGGTCGCTCGGTCGCGGAACTGATGACCTCAGGTTCATGCGAGCTCGATCTCCGTGAGCTCGATGTGAACCGTTTCGCTCCTCACCATCGGGCCAGGTCGTTCGTC
>JBGTJM010000285.1:0-3157 GCA_041745115.1 Thermomicrobiales bacterium | reverse complement strand
CTGAAGAAGGTGGAGAAGGTGGAGAGCAAGTTGCAGAAGGAACTCGCCGGCGAATCGAAGAAATAGCCGACCACGTTCGCTCTCGAAATCGACAACCCGCGCGTCAACATTGTTGCGATGCCGTCCCAAGCGCGGCATCGCTGCGTTGCGCCGTTATTCCCGCTTTTGGGTCAGGAAGCCAGGAGCGCAGATAGAGCAAACCGGCCTATCAACGCCCCTTAACGACCCGGCTCCAGATGGTGGCATAGAGCACGGATCAAGGCGGACAGGCCGGTTTGATTTCAGTGTACGTGCGCGAGCAACGGTGCAATGTATCCGTAAGTATCCATTTCACGGTCCAAAAGGAAGCATTTGCCCTGTTCAGGGGCTCTGCAGGCGACTGGTTGGCATAACCTTGAGCGGATCAGATCTTTCCTGGCTCCGCGACATCGTAGTTCGCACGAACGTCGTCGGGTGCTTCAGGCTCACTTTTCTCTGACTCATCGAAGAATCGGGCGAGCTCACGAGCAATGATCACAACAGCTGCGGCAAGAAGCACAACGTCCTTCAGGACGTACTGTCCAAGGAGGGTTGGCGCATTGTATTTGCCGGCAAAGAGATCGTCGGTGAAAAGCACCAACGGCGACAAGACGCCGACCATAGCCGCAATGAGCAGGACGAGACCGAAACGCAGGAGCTTCCCGCTGACAAGGCAGAGACCTATCGTGACCTCGAGAAGACCGACCAGGAACGACGCGGCGTCGCCTGAGACCAGGCCAAACGTCAGCCGATCGACGGTTCTGCGTGAGATATCCTCTGCTGGACTGACACCGGGGACCAGTTTCAAGGCACCAAATACGAGAAAGACTGCGCCGAGTGCGACGCGGAGACTATCGATGCCAACCCGACCAAGCCAGAGCGACAGTTGGGCGCGCCTCGTAAGCGGGTATTCCGTGTTATCAGATGTGAATAGTGGATCAAGTGGCTCAGTCTCTACACCGCGTTCCGTGGCCTTCGATCTCCAATAGTCGCGTTCAAACTCGAGCTGCGCGATCCGATCGTCCCGACGACGGTCGCCATCACTATTGGCCGTTTGAGATGAATCAGCCGGTTTTCGATGAGCGTTCTCTGAAGACACCCGCATATCCTTTTGCTGCCTGTTCTGGTAGTGAGGTCCCGGTCGGGAGGCAAAACCTCCCGAATCAGATCACTGCCAGCTACAGGACGCAGGAAGGGTGCCAAAGTCGGCGGCCACCGCTTCGGGAGCGCTGGTGAACATCGCGTTGACAGTCTGGCTGATGAGTTCCTGGCTGGGAATTGGATAGTAGGGTTGCCCAGCATATCCGGCCATGAAGTTGTCTGTTGTGAACCCCACGGTATAGAGGGAATCGAAGTCCACCATGCCCAGAAACTCGATCAGCATTGGCAGGTCGTCAAGCGGCACATTTGTGGTCACGGCGTCGGCAACGTCATTGGCAATCGATGGGTAATTCAGCAGCAGGGTGCTGACGTCAGCCTGGCGCGCGATCGCCCCGATGATGCATCGCTGGCGGGCCATTCGCTCGTAGTCGCCCGAATCTTCGCGAGTACGAGCGTAGGCGAGAGCCGTTCGTCCGTCCATGTGCTGCCGGCCGACCGGGATGATGAACTGCTGCCAGCCATCGGCTTCAAATGCGGGTGAAAGCAGAACCGTCTCCTGCACCGGCACATCGATCGTCACTCCGCCAAGCGCATCGATGACTCGCACGAACCCCGGCAGATCGACGAGGGCAAAATAGTCGATCTCCAGACCGAGCAGGTGGCCGATAGTGCGCATCAGGACTTCGCCGCCCGGATTTGGTCCACCACCGAAGAGGTCAGGGTTTGCTTCGGCAAAGGGGTAGAGCTCATTCAGGAGGGATTCCCAGCAGCCGCAGACGAACAGATCGCTGTAGGGTGTTGGCAACGGCGTGTTGACGAGATTTCGTGGTACTCCGAACAGCACGGTGCGACCCGATTCCTGATCGAGTGAGGCGACCATCATGGAGTCGGTTCGCAGGCCGATACGCTGAGGCCCGGCATCGCCGCCGATCAGCAGGATGGTCGACCTGCCATCGCTATCGCGCTGGGCTTCGGCGTTCGGGGCGAACACACTCAGCAGTGAAACGGCGGCAATGAGCGCACCAAGGCCCAGTATCAGGGTTCGATTCATGGGGATGTATCTCCATTGGCAACGACTGGTTGGGCGTTTGGTGTTACACCTGGCTTGAGGTTGATCTCTCTGGTCAGCTCGACTTCAGAGGGCAGCGCGTCTCGCTGAACGGTTTGGGGACTGTCGAAGACGTCGTCGAGAAACTTCCAGGTCACGATGTCGTAGTAGGCGACCGCAGCGTGGGGAGCCGAGATGAGTGCGACGAAAAGCACGATTGGCAGAAGAGAGCTTCGAGTATTCGTTTGTCGATTCAGTCTGGAGCCGCCGGCTCTCAGAACATCGGCCAGCGCTGCAAGTCGAAACGCCAGGAATGCAACGTCCACGGCCAGCAGCAAGGCGAGTGATCGAGGCTGACTAAAGAGTGCCAGCAAGGCAAACGGCTCGCGAGGGACTACAGCAGTAACGACAACGATGGTTGCCAACGTGATGCCCAGGAAGACTGCGCCGCGTCTGCGCTGACCAATCGCCAGATGTCCCAATCCCGGCAGGAGAATGGTAAGAATCGCTGCGATCCAGAGCGATCTGGGGTATTCACGCCGGGCAGACGGATTCGACACCTCAGCAGAGGTGGGAAACACACTAGAGAAACGAGTTAGCTGGGTTCGGATGAGGGCCATGGGGCAGAGACTCGCTGGTGACGCCGGGATAGACCTGGCAGATTTGCGGGCATCACACCAGACATTCTAAGACTGTTAACGTGCTTCTGTTCATATGGGTTTCACTTCTGGCTACGCTCGAGCAGACGCATTTGACATTACCGCCTATCATGTGTCAGTATTATCTGACATATGGATGAGTATGCTGACCATGGAATGGAATACTCCGGCGACGAGCTGCTGAATATGATCAGCGCGCTGGCAAATCCGCAGCGATTGCGGATCGTGGCTGCACTGGCCGGAGGACGAAACTATGTCAGTCAGCTGGCGCGAGATCTTCAGATGAGCCGACCGCTGCTTCACCTGCATCTGCAGAAGCTGGAGTCATCTG
>JBGTJM010000284.1:0-5976 GCA_041745115.1 Thermomicrobiales bacterium | reverse complement strand
AAGCGAGAGCAGGCGCTGGACGAGGAACGGGATGGTGAGATCGCAGCTCCGCAAATCGATCAACCATCGGCGATGGATGCGAGATCGACGCTCCAGGACGTGGAAGCGTACATCTTGACCCTTCCCGAAAAGCAGCGGATTGCACTCGTCCTACGGAAGTACCACGAGTTTGACTACCGTCAGATCGGCGAAGCGTTGAAGTGTTCCGAGGATGCTGCGAGAGCGAATGTCTATGAAGCGCTGCGAAAACTCCGTAACTGTTTTGGAGACCGGATTTAACCGGGGATAATGAGTATGGAAGAACAAGAAAACACCAATGCGCCGATGATTCAAACGCTTGCGCTTCTCGCGGAGAATCCTAGTGTCGATCCATGCGATCTTGCTTGCGACTCAATGCCTGGCTATGTGATCGGCGATCTCACGAATGCCGATGAGTCTTGGCTCCGGTTGCACACCTCTGTTTGTAACTACTGTCGCGGCGAACTTGAATCGTTCGAACTTGTGGACGATCTCCTCGAGCGCGCAACCGCAAATGAGCTGAGTCTTCCCAATCTCCGTCTGCCAATGGCACCGCAGCGCCCATTGGCGCGATGGGGGCTCGTTTCGAGCCCGATTGGCAATCTGTATGTCGCAGTCAGCGACAAAGGCATCTGCGAAATCGCCTTTGCGGGTAGAGGCGTAGAAGGATTCTTCGCAGAGCTGGAGTCGCGTGGCTTCCAGGTTGAACCCGATCAAGACTCGGTTACGGTCGCAGCGTCGCAACTTCAGGAGTACTTCGGTGGGGATCGAGTCGATTTTGACGTGAGTGTCGACCTTACTGGCGTGTCGCCGTTTACGAGATCGGTGCTCGATGCGACCGCTGCGGTTCCCTTTGGCACGCTCACGACATATCAGGAGATTGCCAGGCGCATTGGCAAGCCAGCCGCATCCCGGGCAGTGGGAAACGCACTCGGGCGCAATCCAATTCCAGTGATCGTCCCTTGCCACCGGATCGTGCGGTCCGATTGGTCGATGGGCGGCTACACTGGTGGACTGGATATCAAACAGAAATTGCTGGCGATTGAAGGCTCAGCATTGCCACAATAGCCAACCGTCCAGACATCGCAGTGAACCATCGTTTCTCTTTCAGACTGACATTCACGCGAATGATCCGCCAAAGGGTGTGATTCTCATATGGCGGCCGACGAGTGATATCTCGAGCTCCAGCAAAACCAAGCCACCGGGAGCTCGATGTTGCCGATCTGGTAATGCTCGTGGTCGTTACTGTGTGGGCCGGAAACAATGTCCTGACTAAGTCAGCGCTCGACGAGGCTATCTCTCCGAGTGTCTATGTCGTTTTGCGACTATCGATCGTGGCAGTCCTTCTGGTCGCTTTGCTGATAGTGCGTAAGCAGTCGTTTCAGGTTGACCGAGCTGACATTGGCCGCTTCATTTTGGCTGGTGTCTCTGGCTATGCGGCTTATAACATGCTCTTCGTGTTCGGTTTGGCGAGAAGCTCGGCGTTTTCCGCAGCGATTCTGATAGCAACAGCACCAGTGATCACACTTCTTCTGGCGGCGGCTTTTCGCATCGAGCGAGTGCGGAGATCGCAATGGATTGGCGTGGGGATCGCTTTCGCAGGAGTTGTGATCTTTGTCGGCGAGAAGGTTGTTGCTGGACAACCAGCTGGCGGAGATGCGCTCAACCTGATGGCCGCCGTTTGTTTCGCCGTGTACGGGTTGACCACCCAGAATCTGGTCCGCACCTATGGCGCTCAGGTCACCACAGCGTGGTCAGTCATTGTCGGACTGATCGCGGTCATGCCGTTGACTGTACCGGCGCTTTTTTCCGAGAACTGGGAGGCGTTGCGATGGCGAGGCTGGATAGCGGTGCTTTACGCAGCGGTGTTGTCGATGCTCGTTGCCTACACGCTTTGGAGCTGGGCGATTGGTCGGAGAGGCGCTGGACACACGGTCCCGTTCCTGTTCTTGATTCCCGTTTTCACCGGGATTATGGCAGTTGTGTTCCTTGGAGATGATATTGGCAGATTCCAGCTGATCGGCGCGGGATTTGCCCTGACGGGTGTTGGAATTGCCCGGAGAAGCGCGGGGCTGTCTCGTTCGCCGCCAGCACGGGAGCGAGGCACTTCAAAAGCAGGCTGACGTGATACAAGGCGCTTTTCAGTACCATTTCCTCAAATGCATTGCTCCAGGTCAGACACGGAGGGGAAGACAAATGACGTTCGCGATTCGAGTGAAACCGGGCACCAGGGTCGATCTCGGATCGATTGATTCCAGCGACAACGGCGGGTTGACCAAGAAGAGTGGCAAGGAGCGAATGGAGCTGCTTGCTCTGCAGCTCAACGACTTGCAAGACACGCTGTATGCAGCTGGTCAGCATGGGGTGCTGGTCGTTCTGCAGGGAATGGATACCTCAGGCAAGGACGGCACTATTCGGCGCGTTTTCCGGTATATCGACCCACTTGGTGCCAAGTCCTGGGCCTTCAAAGTTCCCACTGAGCTCGAACTTCGTCATGATTTTCTCTGGAGGATTCACGATAAGGTTCCTGAACGAGGGATGATGACGATCTTCAACCGATCGCACTACGAGGACGTGCTTGTCGTGCGAGTTAACAACCTGGCGCCGGTCGATGTCTGGCGGTCGCGCTACGAGCATATCAATGCGTTCGAGCGATTGCTCACCGAGAGCAACACGGTCGTGCTGAAGTTCTTTCTTCACATCAGTCCCGAAGAGCAGCGATTGCGGTTGCTGGCTCGAGAAGCTGATGTGGAGAAATCGTGGAAGCTTTCCGTTTCGGACTGGGCTCAACGCCAGTCGTGGCCCGCGTATATGGAAGCATATGAGGATGCGCTTTCAAAGTGCTCGACGAAACAGGCTCCCTGGCACATCGTGCCGGCGGATCGCAAATGGTTCCGAGATTTGGCGGTGGCGGAGGCGATTGTGGATGCGCTCGAGCCACTCAAGGCCGGCTGGATCGAGTCGTTAGCCACACTGGGTGTCGAGCGCAGGAAGGAACTCGCGGAGTACCGAGCCCGGGGCGGGGAGTCCTGATGGCGTTAGACGTGCTCGCTGGAAAGCAGGATTCTGGCCGTGGCGAGATTGGTTGCCAGTGGAACATTGTGCACGTTGCAGACTCGGAGAACTGCCTGAATGTCGGGATCGTGAGGATGAGCGTTAAGCGGGTCGACGAGAAAAATGACCGCCGAGATGTCTCCGGTTGCGACTCTCGCCGCAATCTGAACGTCTCCGCCGCGGGGCCCCGAGAGCATCTTCTCGACCGGTAGCCCGGTCGCGTCTGAGATGAGTGATGCGGTAGTCGCCGTTCCAACCAGCGAGAACATCGCCAGAACCGCCTGGTGATCCAAAGCAAATTCGATCATGTCTGTCTTTTTGCCGTCGTGGGCTATGAGCGCCAGTGTGGAGCGTTCTGTTGTCATGGCTTACCCTCGTAGGCTCATCGTGGCGGTGAAGGGTCTATTATCGTCGTGCAGGTTCACGAGGGACCTGAGAGTCATTGGACCTCTGGACACTACGTCGGCCCATCACCAGATGGATCGTGCTTGTTGCAATAGATTCGACGGGCGGATTCCTGTTCATGACCGAACAAACAGCAGGCCTACGAAACCGGTTTGTCGATGCGATGAGCCGAGTGGCATCTAGTGTAGCGATCGTTTCAACAGACGGAGTGGCGGGCAAGTTCGCGTTGACCGTCAGTGCTGTCGTATCTGTCACAGCCGACCCCCCCACGTTGCTTGTGTGCATCAATCGTAAGAACCCAATCGAGGTGGCGTTGCGCCAGAATGGCCTGTTTCTCATCTCTATGCTGCGTGCGGATCAGCGGAACGTGGCGGAAGTGTTTGCCGGCCGGCCAGTGCGAGGTGAGCCGTACGATTTCTCCGCCGGCCGATGGGAGCCCTCTCCGAATTCGATTCCCCGGTTGAGCGGTACGGTCGCCTGGTTTGATTGCAGACTTTTTGCAACCCACCAGGTGGGAACACACACCGTCTTTATCGGACGGGTGGAACATGCCGACCACGGTCATGGGACTCCGCTGGTGTACGGTCGCCGGTCCTTTGCTGAGATCCTGCATCTCCCCCAGAGAGAACGAGACGAAATGATGTTCCCCGATCCGGTTTGGGACGAGCGGGCGGACGAGGAGTGGGTTGAATGATTCGGACTGGCGACGAATACCGCGAGTCGATCCGCGATGGACGGGTGATCTGGATCGATGGTGAGCGCGTGTCAGACGTCACTTCGCATCCGTCGTTCAAGCCGCTGGTGGATATCCGGGCCAGAATCTACGACATGGCACACGAACCTTCACTGCGGGACACGATGAGCTACGTTGACCCAGTAACTGGCAAGCGAAATGCTGTCGGTCCGAAACTGCCACACACGCGAGCTGACTGGCAGAGCAAACGCAGGGCAGTCGACGCAGTTCTTGACGATGTCAAGGGCATCGTGACACGGGTAGGAGACGAAACGGTTGGCGAGATGTGGTCTCTCTTTGACGGACAGGAGGTGCTGAACGAAGTCGACCCAACGTTTTCCGAGAACATTCGGCAGCATGTTGAACGTGCCGTGCATGAGGATCCATTTCACGTTTCGGCAAACACCGATCCGAAAGGTGATCGATCAAGGCGCCCGCAGGAGCAGGACCCGGACATGCTGCTTCGGGTCTTGAGGGAGACAGATCGCGGTATCGTGGTGCGAGGGGCAAAATACGAAACTGCGGCGGCCTATGCGAATCAGGCATTCGTGAAACCGACCATCGCAAACTGGGGTGATAGCGCCCTGTCTGACTATGCGGTCGGGTTTATCGTCGAAATGAATCAGCCAGGGATCATGCATATCTGCCGGACTGGTTTTGCCGGTCGGGCCCCGGCCGAGGACTATCCACTGGCCAATCGATTTGACGAAGTCGATACGCTGGTGGTGTTCGATGACGTTGAAATCCCCTGGGAGAACGTCCTGTTCTACAGACACACCCGCGCCGCTGCGTATATACGGGCAACGCTACACCGATATAGCGCATTCCCGTTCTTGCAGCGGACCTTGCGGTTGGCCGACTTTCTGATCGGAGTGGCTCTGTTCAACGTTCAGCAAACTGGTCTCGACCGTCAGCAGGCGGTGCAGGAAAAACTGGCCATGCTGGCTGTCTATCGCGAAGGTATTAACGCGCATCTGACTGCGGCGATCGATCAGGCGGAAGCGAGTCCTGCCGGACTTCTCATGCCGAATCAATCCCTGCTTTACTCCGGCAGAGTGCTAGCCAGCTCTGAATTACCCACGATGATGCACATCACTCGAGAGCTTTGCGGGGGTCAAATTGGGGTAACACCAAGTGCGGCGGCGTTTGCTCACCCTGAGACAGGTCCGTGGCTGAACAAGTTCTACACAATTAGCGACCGATGGAGCGCGGAAGATCGCCGGAAGCTCCTGGCATTTGCCCGGGATTTGATCAACTCCGACTACGCTGGGCATCGGTTGTCGTTCCAGCTTTTCGCACAATCGCCACCATTCGCGAATCTGGGAGCTGTCTATCGGGCTTTTGACTGGGAGGTGCCTCTGGGGCGCGTCCAGGAAGCCGCGGGCCTTTCAGATGCCGTACTCGGGGTGCCAGCGCTGGACCGCAACGAGACTGGGGCTGGCAACGCACATTCCGATCGGTAGATGGGGCAGGTCAGCGGGGAGCATTGTCCCTATTTAGAGGGATCAGACTCCGCTTTCTTGCGGTCGAGCAGGGCGACATAAGCCTGAATCTGCTCGTCCGTCAACGGATGGGGTTTGTTTTGCTCGAACGCGCTCAGATGAGACGCTCGAACGCCCTCGAGCTCTCTCGCGGCCTCACTGAGGCCCAGTTTGAGAGATATTCGCTTCCAGAAACATGCATAGCCGAGTGCGGCAGCGTCAGATTCGTTCATTTACTAACCTTCGTATTTGGGGAATGACATCGGCGAAAGCTCATCAACATTG
>JBGTJM010000283.1:0-2456 GCA_041745115.1 Thermomicrobiales bacterium | reverse complement strand
CCTCGCGCACATCGACTGAATTGCAGGATCCCGGCAGCACAAAGGCGATAAAGTCGCGTGCCTGGCTCGCGATCAGGACGCTGACTTCAACTGATCGTGCCACCCTGGTCAGCACGGCATATCCGGTCATTCCTGATTCATCTAGTGGCCGTATCACCGCAACTGCTATAGAAGCAGCCTGCTCAGCTGTGATCGTTGAAGTTGCGGCTGCGTCAAGCGAAGGATCGGCTGCGATAGCGGGCTGAGTAACAGCAAACTGTCCGGAACCACCGTTGCCAGTGGTAGCTTCCTCCGGTGCTGCATCATTCGCTGCAGCCGCGATCGCCAACGGGGCCAGGTAGTCAGCCATCGACCAGACGATCAGCTCATCGTAAGACACTTCGCCGCCATCCTGATACGTCTCTGAGTAAAACGCCGTGCCGATCAAAACCTCGTTTGCCACTCCACTGACTGGGTTCGGAATGCGACTCAGGAATTCGCCGTTGAAGCCAAACAGCAAATCACCGTCCAGGGGAACAACAATCAGACGGTAGCCCCCGACCAAAGCGTCCGCAGAGTTCGACACTGTGCCCTGATCGAGGATCACTCCAGCCGACGTGGTGACCGACCAGAAACCGTCTGAAACCAAAACGTAGCGAAGCTCTGTTCCATCGTTCGTCGATCGCACGACGATCCCACAATCCCGAAGCTGCTGCAGGCCATCATCGAACGAACCACACTCGACGGCCACGGCTGGCGCTTCGATCGATTCAGTCACCGAAACGAACGTGATCGAAGATGGATCATGCCGCATGGTCCCGGACTCTGGCCCGAAAGCCGGAGAAACGTTCTGCAGTGACTCCCTGAGCAGACTCAAGAGCACGTGATCGCGGTACATGTCGCGGAAGTCTGAGTCCCATTCCGAAACTGCCCTGACAGGAGTGGCCTGAAGATCTTGACCACCAATCTGCCAGACCGAGAATGCTTCGTACGACGTGATATCGCCATCAATATTCGTTTCAGGAAAAAAGGCCGTTCCAGCGGCGACATCTCCAGGGGCCACTCTGGTGCCAAGCTCCAGCGGACTATCAACGCCGTCGTTAATTCGCACCCAGCCAGAATCGCCCTCCGCGATCATTTCGATCTTGATCGCAGTCAGCGTTTCCCCTCCATCCAGCGCGAATTCACCAGTTTGAATCACCTGATCTGTCCCCTTGGCGAGAATCCATTGCCCTGAAGACAGAGCAATGAACCTGAACTGGTCGTCAGCGCTGTCTCCCAGCCGGAACACAACACCGCAATCCCAGAGCTGGTCTTCGGCCCGATCAGGGCGGTTGCAAACCAGCCTCACTGCCAGGTCAGCCAGATCGACGTCCGCCCGGAGAAAACTTGCGCGGTCTGCACTATGTTCAAGCGCACCGGCTAGAGGACCAGAAACCGGCTCGTGACTGGAGAGAACATCGAATGAGGACACAATGCCCTCTGATCGATCAGTTGAGATAGTGCTCAAGAGCTGTGACTGCGAGAATCCATCAAAAGACCAGATCCTCAGCTGACTCACGGAGAGGACCCGCGTCGATGACGCGGATCCTGCTGAAAATCCGGTGCCTGCGGCGACCGAACCAGCAGCCATGTGCGACGAGAGATCAAGGACATCGACAAGCGCATTGTTGACGCTGAAATATCCGAGGTCACCGATTGCGAAAAGCGACATCCTTGCAGCGAGGTCCCCACCCACTATGTGATTGCGCAGCGCGCCTTCGTGGATCGGGTTCTCACCTGCTGTTCCAGCAAACCAGCTGCCATCACTGGCCACCGACACAACGAATGCGCTGTCATCCGACGTCCGCCGGACGAGGAGTGAGCAATCAGGTATGTCTGCGTCTGCCGGGGGAGCGAGGTAGCAGTCGAATTGAACAGCGAAGTCCAGCACCGAGACATCGAACGGGATGACCTGAACGGTATCTGCAGGCCCCTCGGCGGAACCAGACTCAGGACCCAGAAGCGGCAACCGGCCTTCAAGCGCCCGTTGCAGTGTGGTGAGGATGCGTTGATCAGCCGAGGACTGGGCGACTACAGATCTGTCTGGAAACCCGAGTGCCAGCGTGCAAATTACAAGGAGGATTGTGGCGCATACCCTCCTGCGCCACATTGGATATGAGCACCATCCCTGCATAGGCAACGACTCCAGGAGTGCACCAGTTTCAACTTCAAGGTACTACACCCGGGTGCGGGCTTCTGCGCCCGGTCACAATCGCTGGCTACAGAGGCGCAGACCAGGCCATTTCCCAGAAATCGAGCTCGTACTGGCAAGAGGTAAGGAAAGCAACCGACACCGAGGTCAGCGCTTCGAATGGAGCACCATTGGTCAGGCCATCCAGCAAGGACCGACACCACGTGGCGAGTTCGGCAAACTCAGGGGCAGCATACATCGTGATCCAGCGAGCGTATCGCTCATCATCGGGTAAACCTCGTGA
>JBGTJM010000282.1:0-22455 GCA_041745115.1 Thermomicrobiales bacterium | reverse complement strand
GGGCTGTACGGCAGGGCTAAGTCCATTTTGCAGGAAGGAGCTGCAGACCAAGTCGTTCCATTTGGAATCAGGATCACCAGGCTCAGAACCTTCAAATGAAAATCGGTCGACCGTGCCCCATTGAACGATCGACCGATAGTTTTCTCCCTTTCCTAGCGCAAGAAGATCGAGTACGCCCAGCCGGTCGTGCCGTTGTACGTCACCCGGGCGAAGCCGTTCTGAATTTCTAAAAAGAGTGTCACCGTCGCGCCGTTCGGCATTTCCAGCAGCAACCTTGGCAAGCTCCTAGCCCTGAGCAGAGGTCAAGGACCCCGTCCTCGACCTTCGCTTGCTGCCAGAACAGGGTCTTCAGCCGGTATCAGATTCTGAGGACCCATTCGGATGGGTTTGCGATCCAGCCTGGCACCATCACCATCATGCTTCGGAGGCCACACCATTGCGAACGAAGTCGACGATGGCTCGGGCTGACTGGCCGCCCATGAGCAGCCCTACATCATTGTCGAGCACATAGTGGATGCCGCACCATGCTCGTTGCATTGCGCCTTCCTCCGCAGTGGCGAAGAGATCGGCGGCAGCCGCCGGGAAGACGTCGGCCAGCACTCCGGCACCAGATGAGCAAACGGCAGCGAAGCCACCCGGATACGTCGGGTACGGGGGGTCTGGAACATAGAGATTGATTTCGGGATCCATCGTGCTCGGCCTGGCGATCCAGTAGTGATACTTGGCATCCCAGATGGCGATCAGCGCATCGAACATCGCCACGCTGGCCATCGAGAGGACTGCAGCGGTCTCTGCTTCGCCAAGTTGCTCACGTCCGATCAGATCCTTTGCATACCTGGTGTAGAACATGTTTGGGCCCGGACTCAACCAGTAGTCGACGATCCGCTCCTGGGCAAGGGTTCGCTGGTCTGCCATCCTTCGAACGCAGGAAAGCTCTGCCTTCCAGGCAAGTGAGCCATACACCGGGTATGCCGCAGGTCGCAGGGCATCACCCGACGGTAGAACCCAGGCTGTCCATGTCCCTGCAAGTGGCGCTACTGGATCGCCAAAATTCGGTGGTGTCCGTACGTAGAGCCCATCTCCCTCCGGCCAGCCTTCGCCATCCCATTGCGCACTCGTCCCGTCAGATTGGCCATGCTCCACCGCCAGCTGACCGATTGCCCGTCCAAGTGCCAAACCGGCTTCGATGTCGCTTCGATAGTTTGTGCCTGCCCAGAGGCGCGATATCGCTGCCTCGTTTGCGAGCCCGGAAAATCCGTCGTCAGAGGCTTCCGGAAATAGATAGGCCAGCACAGTCGACGCTGCTCCAGCCACGGTCGCATGGAGTGACGGAAACGACGAAGCTGCCGGAAAAGGACCCTCGACAGGGGTAATCTGGCTTTCGATCTCCGCAGGGAGCTGGCGACCAATCGCGTTCTGCGCATCCAATGCAGCAACCACTGCGTCATTCATGGCCGTTCGAAGCAGGCTATGAGCGCGGATTTCCATCAATCCGATGGGAAATGTCTGAGCGGTGACCTCTGCGCCGATGTCAAGCCACGGAAGTACCGCCTGCCGACCAGCCCAGCGACTGATGACGCCGATCATTTCGTCTGAACGGTCAGTTTGAAACTCCAGCAGCTCGTCGATCTCGTCGGCCGATGGTGCTCCGGGCGCGTCCGGTCGGAGCGTGTTTGCATCCTCGAGCAGCCAAGTGTGTTCTGAGGGCAGCGGAGCAAACGATGGCTGCTGCGCTACGGCTGCCCGGGTCGTGCTCGGGGTGAATCGAACGCCGAGAGATGCCGCACCCAAACCTGCGGACATCGCCAGCAAGCGGCGTCGATTCACAAACAAGTTCAAGTGCCGTCGATCCATCCGCGAGTCCACACGTTCTGAAGTCAGATCGATGTGCATGGTGTGTTCTCCTTTTGTGTGAGTATGAACGCCGTTTGGAAGCGGAATGCAATCCTCCTTTCGCGAAACAAGGGCAAGCGACTGGAGTGAATGTCTGTCTCACCAGACACTACCCAGCGGTTGCCGATCGCACATCCGCCAAAGTCATGGATTTTTTTGATTTCATCGGTATCCGCCAAACAGGCGGATCCAGGGAGATTAACCTGCCGCTCAGCTCAGGCCTAGACGCTCGGCAGATGCGGCGGCTTCTCGTCTGCTTCGAACGCCTAGTTTCTGAAGGATGTGGGAAACGTGCGTCTGAATTGTGCGTGTGCTGACACACAGGTGATCAGCGATTTCAGGGTTGGTGTATCGCAGGGTGAGCAATTGCAGGACTTCCATCTCGCGAGTTGTCAAGCCCTGGGGATTCCGGACGACGACCGGACCGACCGGAACGGTCGCGACCAGATTCGATTCCACCTTAGCGAGAAACTCCCGAGCATCGGCAACGGCCTCCTCCCGCGTGAGGGCCTGCCCCGTCGCCCAGGCCGTAGCGAATCGGTCCTCTCCGATCATCGCGCGGGCCTCGGCCGTCGCCCGATCGTAGTCGGCACTCATCGGCAGCTGAAACGGTGTTCCCCACGTGCGAGTCTCAGCCCCTGCCGCGCCGAGCAAGCGGGCAGCTTCTTCGGGGGAGCCGCAGCCGACTGCCAAGACCGCGACGCCGGCCAGGCGATGACGGTGACCGGTGTTCGCGCCGAGTTTTTCTGCTTGCACGAAGGCTTCGGAGAATGCCCTGGCCGCGCCGGTGATGTCGCCACAGGCGAATGCGACGAGTCCGAGGTACTCCAGCACCAGGACGATAAACATCGTACTCCCCGACGTTCGCGCCAGTGCAAGGGCCGCCTCGCAATGTGCTCTTGACAGCTTAAGGTCGCCCTGGCCGTAGGCCGCCACACCAACGTGGCACAGGGAAAAGGCGATGTTGGGCTCGCTCCCGAGTTCACGGAATGCCGTCAACGACTCCTCGAATGACTGCGCGGCCTCCAGATACCGGCCCAGCCCCAGCAAAATGCGTCCACGTTGTCGCAGAATAAGACCGATATCGGCCCGGTTTTCGCGCGTCGAGTTGTCGACCGTCCGAGCCAGCGCCAGACCCTCGTCCAGCATCAGCAGGCCGCGCTCGGCCTCGCCGAGGGAGTCGACCAGGGTCGCGGCATGCGTCATCGCCATTCCCCGGAGGAAGACCGGAACCGTGTCGCCGTGCTTCAACCCTAGCTCGAGGATGCGGCGGCCTTCGCTGAAGCCGAGTATGCTCCAGAGCGGCCAGAGCCGGGTCGCCATCAGGAGGAGGCGCTCGATCTCCCCTTCCTTATCCAGCCAATCCAGAACTGCCCGCAGGTTGCCGCGCTCGTTGCCAATCCAGCTCAGCCTGGCCTCCGAGGCGGGCATCCTCGGCGTTGGCGTCAGCTGTTCTACCGCAGCCTCGAAGTACGCGGCATGCTGCCCCCGTGTTTGGTGCTCTTCCCCACTCTCCACCAGCAGCTCAAGCCCGTACTCGCGGATCGTCTCCAGCATCCCGAAGCGGGGCACGGCGTCGAGCGCGGAGTCCCCGTGTCCGTCTCGCTGTACCAGACTGCTGGCAACCAGGGAGGTCACGCTATCCAGGACGTCGGCGCCACCGCCGGCAACGGCCTCTGCCGCGGGAAGGGTGAAGCCGCCAACGAAGACTGACAGCCGGCGCAAGAGACGCTTCTCGTTAGGGGCGAGCAAGTCGTAGCTCCAGGCGATCGCGTCCCGCATCGAGCGCAGACGGGAAGGTTGATCGCGCGGTCCACCCGTCAGCAGGGTCATGCGCCGCTCCAGCAATGAAAGTAGAGCGGCCGGTGACAGCGACACCAGACGAGCGGCCGCGAGTTCGATGGCCAGGGGCAAGCCCTCAAGCTTTGCGCAAATGGCCACGATCGTGGGCAGGTTGTTGGCGGTGGCGGAGAAATCGCTTCGCGCCGCTCCAGCCCGCTCGACGAAAAGCTGGACCGCCTCCGAGGCGAGTTGGTGGTCAGTACGGGACGATGAACCAGCCGGGGGCAATGGGAGGGGTGGGACCTCGAAGGAGTGCTCACCGGAAACACGTAGCACCGTTCGGCTGGTGACGAATATGGTGAGGTTGGAGCAGGTCGATAGGATGGCGGTGACGAGTGAGCCCGCATCGAGGACGTGCTCGAAATTGTCCAGGATAATCAGTGCCCGGCGTTCCCCGATGAACGCACGGAGACTCTCCTCGATCGTCCGAGTCCCGGTCCCCGGCACACCCAGGGCCTGAGCTACGGCTGCGGCAACGAGGGCCGGATCGCTGATCGGGGCAAGGGCGACGAACCAGAGGCCATCCGGGAATTCTGCGGCGACCTCCGCGGCGACGCGAATAGCCAGCCGGGTCTTGCCGACGCCACCCGGGCCGGTCAGCGTGAGCAGCCGGACATCCTCCCGAAGGAGAAGAGAGGCAACCTGTGCGATGTGTCCTTCTCGTCCAATGAACGGCGTGATCGGCCTTGGCAGGTTCGGGCGGCTCTGTGGTTTGACTCCTGCATGAATGACCAGTGGTTGCCACCGATTCCCGCCTCGGCGGCTCACCTGCCACGCTCGCAGCTCTACCGGATCGATCCGATAAATTCCGGATCGCTTTGTAGCTGGAAGGTCGCCGCGTTCTATGGCACGGCGAATGTTGCGGTGATGAACCCGGCACTGAGTTGCAGCTTCAGTTGCGGTTACCCAACCGGAGGAGATAGTCGACGGCTGTCCAGTGTCCTGTGTCCAGTCTTCCATCGCCGTGTTCCTGGTAGGAGCGGCCGGTGGGCGTGAAAGTCTGCTCGTAGCTCTCGCGGTGCCGCCAGCCACGTACTGTTCAGGAGGCGTACATTGTAGCAGGATGCATTGCGAATAGAAACCTCAGCCTTGTATGACCGTTAGGAGCGTTCGCGATTGGGGTGGCTCAGCGTTCGGGGATAGATCATGCAGGAGTTCCGTTGATGCAGGAGCCAGTTCCGGAATGAAGTGGCTCAAGCACTGGGGAACTGGCCAGTGAGGAAAGATTGCAGGTAAACGTGGTCGGGAGATTCGAGAGCGCGATCTCCCGACCAATCCTGACTATCTACATTTATCGCAAGTAAATCGAGTATGCCCAGCCGGTCGTGCCGTTGTACGTCACCCGGGTGAAGCCGTTCTGGGTTTCGCCCAGGAGTGTCACGTTCGCGCCGCCCGGCATCACCAGCAGCACCGTGGATGCCGTCGAAGCGCTCGACCGCAGGTTGAGCGCCCCGTCGATTACCGTCGCGGTCCCGCTCCCACTCGAGCTGGTGCTACCGCCTTGCTGAATGTAGGTAGACGACGCCCATCCAGTCGTTCCCTGGTAGGTCAGCTTCACAAAGCCGTTCGAGGATTCGCCCAGCAACGTCACCGAGGCACCGCCTGGCATCACCAGTAGCACACTGTTGTTCGTGCCAGGACCCGATCGCAGATTCAGTGCGCCGTTGATCACCGTGGCTGGGCCAGTGGCGCTCGCACTCGAAGCCGGTGGCGGTGCTGCAGCCGATCCGCTGCCGAGATAGATGGAAAGCACCCAGCCCGTCGTGCCACCATGCACAACCTGGGTGTAGCCATTTGAGACGTTCGACGTCAGGCTTACCGTTGCACCGGAAGGCACGACCTTCAGGAGTGAGAAACCAGCGCCCGCTCCCGAGCGCATGTTCAGCGATGCGGATGTAACCGCGGTGCCGCTGGTCGCCGGAGGTGCTGTGCCGCTGGTGCTTCCACCTGTACTCAAGTAATCACCGAAGGCCCATCCCGCCAGTCCGTTGTACGAAATCGACTTCCAGCTCCCAGATGTCTGCCCCGTCAGCGTCACTGTCGCGGCATTTGGAAGCACGGCAATCACCCCGAAGTTCGTCCCGGCTCCCGACCGCATATTGAGCGCGCCTCCGACCACGGTGGCCGTCGGCCCTGTTGTCGTAGCAGGTGGCGGATTACTCCCTGAGCTCGCTGCCTGACCGGGGTCCTGCCCTGCGTCGAACTTCAGGAAGTTGCCCGAGGCCCAGCCAGAGTTCGAACCATATTTCAGCGGATAGAAGCCGTTCTGGCTGCTGCCGGTGACCTGAACCCTGCCACCCGATGGGATCACTGTCACAATACCGCCGGACAGCGATGCCGTCGTGCGCAAATTCAGGCTCGTTGTCGTGGATGCGTTGGCGTTCGGTGTGGTGGGCGCTGGATCGGGCGCCGGGGTACTGCCGCTCGAGCTACCGCAGGCCTGAGTGTGATTGATTCCCGCTTGCCAGAGCATTGTGACGGTCACGTTCGTGATTCCGGCCGAAACTGGTAGGCCCAGCGCTTTCCAGGTTCCCTCGGCCAGGTCGATCCCTGCAGCATACCGATAGACGTTCTGGATGTCGTGGCCGACATCGCTCTTGCCTGCCCCGAACCCGAAGTTCGCGCCGTCCCTTGCATAGACTGCTGCCGGGATTCCCTGCGGTACATCGTAGGTCCGCTGGCTCTGTGGAGCCCAGTAGTTGTCCTTGATGAACAGCGGTCCCCGGTCATGAACTGGCGCGACGGTGCACTGGCCGGTCGTCGCGCTGACGATCTTCACCCAGCACAAGCCATCGGCCTCGGCGCACGTGGTCTGCGGCCCAAAGCGACCTTCGACGCCCGTCCCCGTAGCCACCCAGGGACACGACGACTGCGTGCAGGCCGGTAGCGCCACCAGATTGTCATTTCGGGTGATCCATTTGCCCGACGACGCCTGGGTCCCTGCCTGGCCGTCGGTTCCTTCGGCAAATATCGAGGCGACGACGCTGTACGAGCCGCCTCCCAGATTGACCTCGCTTGTGGAGGTCGATGCGTGTTCTGCTTCCGGTGCAGCCAGCCCGGCTCCGGGAAGCATTGTGATACAGACAAGCATGGCGAGGGTCGCTGCGGTGATGCGACTCATGCTCTGCAACGCCAAGCCATGCTGCCTGACCGTTCCTTTGCGCACGGCCATCCCCCTTTCCTCGTGGTTCGTGCGGTTCGGTATGGTCGAAGGAGCGTTGGCCCATTCGAATTTGGGGTTGTCTAGCACAGTGCGAGAAGGTGACGCAAATGTCCGTACACTGAAAGTCCTCGAACTGGGCGTACGAACGCGGGGTATCGATTTGTGCGTCCCGCTCGCGGTTTTTGCCAGCAGGCGAGATCGGCTGGACTTCTCCAGGCAGGATCGTCTTGGTGCCAGAGCGACGATGTTGTATCGTCTGCGAATGATGTCTGCTGGCCGACTTCATCGCCCCATCGGGCGACCATCAACTGCGTTTGACGATCCGTTTTCCGTGCGACCCATCCGGCGCGCGCTGGCGTTGTGCGCCGTGTGTGCGGCCGTTCTGGTGCTGCCCTGGCAGATAAGCTCGGACGCTGGGGTAGCGGTGATGCTGTCGATCGGCTGGCTTGCGCTCACCGGGCTGGTGTTTGGGATTCCAGTTCTGATCCTGAGTGTCGCCGAAGCGATTATCGACAAGGTCCGCGATCGCCTTCATCCTCCAATTGAGAGCATCGGTCTCTCACCGCGCGTTACGCATTTGTTGACGCGTCACGGCTATCGGACGGTCCAGGATTTGCGCGCTGCCTCAGACGCTGATTTGCAGGCAATCGCCAATATGGACTGGCGATCCCTGCAGGAGATTCGTCGAAAGCTGGCGGTCGATGCCTACCGTTGCTGGCAGGATGCGGGTTATCCAGCTGGACGTTGATCAGGCTATACCTGGGCTGAATCAGATGAACGGAGCTCTGCTGCGATGACGATCGAAGAAACAGGAAGGCTCGCGCACAAGGTTTGTGTTGTCACCGGGGCGGCGTATGGTATCGGCCGCGCCACCGCGATGCTGTTCGCGGCCGAAGGAGCCAGCCTGGTCGTGACCGACATCCAGCCGGACCCGCTCGAAGCAGTGGCGAAGGAGTTACGCGAAGCTGGTTGCAAGGTCGCAACCGTGGTCGGCGATGTATCGGTGGAAGCCGATGCAAAGCAGATGATCGCGGCGGCGACGGCGGAGTTCGGCCGGCTCGATGTGCTAGTAGCGAATGCCGGAATCATCCCGCTGGATGACATCCTGAGCACCACGGTTGAAGCGTGGGATCAGGTCATGGCGGTCGATGGGCGCGGCATGTTCCTTACCTGCAAATTCGCGATCGAGGCGATGGCAGCCCAGAACGGTGGATCGATTGTCTGCCTCTCCTCGATTTCAGGCGTGGCGGGTCAGAGCCGTCAGGCAGCGTATGGTCCGGCGAAATTCGTGGCCACAGGACTCACCAAACACCTGGCTATCGAATGGGCTGCGAAGGGAATACGTGTGAATGCGGTCGCTCCGGGCACGATTCGCACCGAGCGTGTGAAGCACCTCCCCGAGGAACCGGGTGGCGCTGAGTATCTCGCAGCGATCGAGGCCATGCACCCGATGGGTCGCATCGGCGAGCCGTCAGAGGTTGCGGAAGCGATTCTCTTTCTGGCCTCGGATGCGGCGTCGTTCATCACTGGGGCTGTGCTTCCGGTCGATGGTGGGTATCTTGCGCAGTAGCGGTCGGCACTGAGCCAGCAGAACGAGCACTAATCTGGCAAATAAAACGTCATCGACTGCATCGCGCTGATCGGGTCGATCTCCCGCACCGTAACACGCTCAGGAACCCTCAACACAACCGGTGCATAGTTCAGTAGCGCCAGCGTCCCCCCTGCAACCAGCCGGTCGGCAACTTCCTGAGCGGATCCTGCGGGCACGGCGACAATGCCGATTCTGATGCCCAACCTGGCCACTTCAGATTCGATCAGATTGTCTGACAAGATCGGCATAGCCGGGTCGACGTCGTCGAACTCGGCGGCCTTGCGATCGAAGATCGCGGTGATCGTAAACGCCGATGGGATGAGCCCACGATAGTGAGTGATCGCTCGACCCAGATTGCCGTAGCCCACCAGAGCCACATCCCACTTCCTGTCGATCTTGAGAAACCCCGCAATGGAGTCGCTCAGGAACTGGGTATCGTAGCCTTTGCCTTGCTTACCGAATCGACCGAAGTAGGAGAGGTCGCGGCGAATCTGCGCCGCCGTCACGCCGATTGCATCTGCCAGCATCTCAGAGGAAACCGAGGGTATGCCTCGCAGCGACAGGTCACGCAGCGCTCGAACGTACAGCGGAAGTCTGCGAACCACGATGTCCGGGATGTCACGCGATGTCGCGACGTCCTGCCCCCCAACCGTTGATATTGAGGATGTGCCATTCGTAGCTGATGCGTCCGAAGGAGTATCCCGAACAATCGTCATGCTATGGAGACCTGAGGAGCAATCTGGCGCAGGGGAAGCCACCAGTACTGATGCGGAAAGGCGAGGCGCCAGAAGCCAGCGCGTTCGTGTGATGAGTATCCGCGACGGCGACATGAATCGTCAAAGGCTGGCGTTACCTATTGTGAGCGTCGCTGAAGTGCGATTTGGTGACGGAATCCGAGACGCTTCGACGTTCGGGTCGACTTATCGCACCACCAGCCCAGCAATTGACACACCTCCGGCGTGTCTGGTAGTAAACGGCGAGCACCGTGGACCCATTTGAGAGGTAATCGAGTTTCGGGGCCTTCGACAGCCAGCACTTTGAAGCGAGTTTCACTTCTTTCGGAAAGGCGCATTGGTGACTGACGCCAGCCCGCTGTTGCAGATGAACGGCGTCGACAAACAGTTCCCCGGAGTGCACGCGCTTCGTGAGGTGAGTCTCCATGTCTGGGCCGGAGAGTGCCTGGCACTGGTCGGTGAGAACGGCGCTGGAAAAAGCACGCTGATGAAAATCCTTTCAGGTGTCTACCCAGCAGACAGTGGCAGGCTGTTGATCGACGGGCAGGAGGTCAAACCTCAGAACCCTCATCACGCACAGACACTTGGCATTTCGATCATTTACCAGGAGTTCAATCTCTTCCCTAACCTCTCTGTCGAGGAGAATATCTTCATCGGCAGAGAGCCCAATCGAACTGGATTCGTCAAACGACGCGACTTGCGGGTTGATGCAGTGGCACTGCTCGACCAGCTTGGGGTGCAGCTCGATCCAAGATCGATCGTCCGAAACCTGAGCGTTGCGCAGCAACAAATGGTGGAGATTGCCAAAGCCCTCTCCCTAAATGCGCGGCTCGTGATCATGGACGAGCCAACATCGGCTCTGACAGATACCGAAGTGCAGGCGCTGTTCCGCATCATTCGCGGATTGAAGGAGCAGGGTCTCGGCGTCATCTTCATCACCCACCGGCTGGAGGAAATCTTCTCCATCTGCGACCGGATCACCGTTTTGCGAGATGGCCAGAATGCTGGTGATCTTGACGTGGCCGACGCTTCTCCGGAAAAGATCGTGCAGCTCATGGTTGGCCGGGCCGTATCAGAGCTGTTCACCAAGCAGGAATCCGCAGCATTTGGTGAACCAGTCCTCAGCGTACGCGGAGTTGGCCGTGCCGCGACCGCTCAGGACGCAGCCCGAGTCGTACTGAAGAACATCAGTTTCGACTTGCGCGCGGGAGAAATTCTTGGACTAGCCGGTCTTGTCGGCAGTGGCCGCACCGAGCTGGCCAGAGTGCTGTTTGGTGCCGATCCCTTCGATAATGGCGAGATTCTCGTCGAAGGAAAGCAGGTCCGCATCCGGAATCCCAGCCAGGCCATCGAGCATGGCATTGCGCTTGTCCCGGAAGATCGCAAACTCCAGGCACTCGTGCTCCTCCTTTCTATTCGAGAGAACATCAGCCTGCCGAATCTGGGGGAGCTCTCGTCATTTGGCTTTGTGCGCCGAAAGGATGAGCGAGCCCTGGTTGCGAAGTACATCGAAGCGCTCAGGGTCAGAACTCCGAGCCAGGATCAGAAGGTGATGAATCTCAGCGGCGGCAATCAGCAGAAGGTGGTATTGGCAAAGTGGCTGTCGCGAAATCCCCGCATCCTGATCGTTGACGAGCCGACGCGAGGCATCGACGTGGGCGCGAAGGCCGAAGTCCACGAGCTCCTGACAGCACTAGCTCATACCGGCGTAGGTGTGCTGATGATCTCCTCCGAGCTGCCAGAAGTGCTGCGCATGAGTGATCGCATTCTGGTCATGCGGGAAGGGAGCATAGCCGGGGAGCTCTCCCGGCCCGACGCGACGCAGGAGCGGATCATGGAGCTGGCCACCGGCTTGGGCTCCAGCGCCACGGCGGCATAGAGGTGAAGAGCGGCAAGGAGGACCGGATCGATGGCAAGTGAGGCAACTGCCGTTCGCGGCTCACAGGCCCGGAACGACGGATTCAGCGCTGTCGATCTCCTGGGTCGCGTAGCACCGCTCCTGTTCTTGCTGATTCTCGTGGCCATTCTCTCGTACCTCGAGCCGGGCTTTCGCACTGAGCGCAACCTGTTCAACGTCATGCGCCAGGTTTCGATTATTGGCATCCTGGCGGTTGGCATGACATTTGTGATTCTCACCGCCGGGATCGATCTTTCGGTTGGTTCGATGCTGGCCTTCTGTGGCATGGCCTGTGCAGTCGTCGCTCGCGGTTCACGCAGTCTGCTGGAAGGGAGCGATCCCGGTGGCATCCGGGTGCTGTGGGCAGCCCTTGCCGCAATGGGACTGGGCTTGCTGCTCGGGCTCTTTCAGGGAACCCTGATCGGCTATCTCAAGATTCCTGCCTTTGTGGTGACACTCGGTGGCTTGGGGGCGTGGCGAGGCGCCACCCTCCTGTTGTCTGAGGGCCAGCCTATCAGCAGTTTCTCGGACGATTTCAAGTGGTGGGGCCAGGGATTCGTCGGCCGGGTTCCCGTGCCTGTCATCGTCTTTCTGGTCTTCGTACTGATTGCCTTTATCATCCTGAGGTATTCACAATACGGTCGGTGGATATACGCACTCGGCGGGAATCAGGAAGCGGCCCGACTATCCGGGCTGAATACCACCGCGCTGGTAATCAGCGTGTACGGGATCAGCGGGTTCTGCGCAGGCACCGCCGGTTTCCTGTTGACGTCACGTCTCAATTCCGCAGAACAGGTTGCCGGCCAGGGGTACGAATTGCAGTCGATTGCCGCGGTTGTCATCGGCGGCACAAGCCTCTTCGGTGGCGAGGGTGGTGTGCTCGGCACGTTCATTGGCGCCATGCTGATCGGTGTGCTCAACAACGGTCTGGTCATTCTCAATGTTTCGCCATACTGGCAGCCGATCGTGGTCGGCTCGGTGGTTGTGCTCAGCGTGTTTATCGACCAGTTCGCCAAGCGACGTCGACGCAGGGTCTGATCCACTCTGGCCCGGATCGTAAGCGATATCGCCCCAAGCCTGGATTCGGATGATAAGATGTGAGAATCGCTGTGTGTGCGATATGGTAATCGTTATCTTGCCCCAGCAGGGGAGGAGGTTCAGATGACCAATTCGTTGACATCGTTGGCATTGAAGCCAGTAGACCGCCGAACACTTCTGAAAGGCTCGGCAGCAGCAGGCGCACTGGGCTTGTCCCTGAAGATGCCGGGCGTGGCTCGTGCTCAGGATCCACTGCGCATTGCGTTTTCGATCCCCAGTTTTGCGTTCCCGTTCTTTGTTCACATGATGAGCCTCGCCGAACAACATGCTGAGGTGCTCGGCGTTGAGCTGATTCCGCTCGATGGTCAGGAAGGCGGCCAGCCGAGCTCGACCAAGCAGACTGCCGATCTGGAAGCGATGATCGCCCAGGGCATCGATGGCCTGGTGATCAGCCCGAATGACGCCGCCGCGCTGGTGCCGGCGATCGAGTCCGTGATCGAAGCTGGCATTCCTGTCGTGACAGTCGACCGAAACGTCGAAGAAGGTGTGCCAACGCTGGCTCACGTTGGCGCCGACAACGTCGAAGGTGGGCGCATCCAGGCGCGGTATCTCATCGATCTCTTTCCGGATGGCGCCGAAATCTTCGAGCTACAGGGCCAGCCAGGCGCATCTGCGGCTATTCTGCGAAACGAGGGGCTGAACGAGGTGCTCTCGGCCCAGGACGCGGTCCAGGTGATCGTGAGCCAACCTGCCGCATTTGCTCGCGCCGACGCCGTGCGGGTGGTCGAAGCGGCACTCGCTTCGAATCCCGATCCAGACGCGATCGTTTGCGCCAACGATGACATGGCCTTTGGCGCCTCTGAGGTGGCGATCGCCAACGGGCTGGACATACCGATCATCGGATTCGACGCGCTTCCCGAAGCACTGATCGCGATTCAGGAAGGACGCATGGCCGCCACAATCGAGCAGTTCCCCGGCGGGCAGGCCAGCGGAGCACTCGATATTCTGGTCGCCTTTCTGAGAGATGGTGTCGAGCCTGCCGAGCACGATACGTATCTGACGCCAGGGCTGATCACTGCCGACAACCTCGGTCAGGCCGAGCGTGCTGAAGAAGCGGGCATCATGGTCGACACGGCGTCGCCCGAGGCAACTCCGGCCGGCTAGAACTGCTTCTACGGTAGTCCGGCTCGGTTCCTGTGATGGAACCGGGCCGTTTTTCTGCGGCTGGTGCCCCGAATTTCGCGGGAGCTGCACAGGTAGTTGAGAACGACGCATTTACATGGATCTCCTGGTCGCGGACAAAAAAAGACCGCCCTGGATCGCATCCAGGGCGGCTATTGCATTGTGAGAATGTGTGCGGCGGAGTCCCCGGGGGGCTTCGCTCATCCTAGTCGGCGGATGCCTTCTGATGATCCGTTGTCGCTGGATATGCCACCAGCGGTGTTCGTTCCGGATGAACCTTCCAACAATCGCAAACCGACTCAGTCGCCTGGCAACACGCGACATCGTAATCCCCTCGAACGGCCCACCCAAGTGAACATCGCCACTTCGGCAGACTCTCATTCAACGGATACTCATATCGCGCCCGGACGAGCATCGGACAACCAAACCGCTCCGGCTCCGCCGTCGACTCTTCCACCAGGAAGAGTCCGCGTCGCTCGCGGCTCATATGCCGACACCTTCCCGTGTCTACGCGGCCCGAATGGTCACCAGATTGTCATGTAGTCAACAGCAGGCTGTTTGTACGATGACTTTCATGTGTCCAAAGGGCAATGGGCTTCGCAAATAAGGCATCACCCATTCACCCCAGTATACACGAGGGCCATTTGGACCCTGCTCAGTGAGGTTCCCGCATCTGCTCCACGCGGGATATGCCTCTGGTCGCCACGTTCCCTACGACCCGCAAACCGTGTCCCACGAGAACCCGCGCAGTGTCGATTCCTTTGCGCGCGACCCACCTTACCGAAAGTTCCGCAGTCTCAAAATCGCGATCCATTTCCGGATGCGTCAGATTCGCCCGCGCCATATGCTCGTCTACAAGATCGGGCGGGCATAGACGCCTTGCGCTTCCCAACGCTGCAATAATCACGATCAGGTCGTCCATCTGACCGAGTACCGGAATGAATCCGGGCACGAGGTCAATCGGCGACACCACATACGCTCCGCCCACAATCAGCGCCGCCTTGGCCCGATTTGGTACGCGATCATCGCGCACCATATTCGCCGCAAGACGGACATATCGCGGAGAGCGCATTGCGGCCTCTTTCACCCGCGATCTCAGGGGCTCGAGGTCGGGAGTCCCGTCTTCCACGGTCCAGTGAAACGATTCACCTGCCATTCTCACTACTCCAGATCTAGAGAAACGATCGACGCAGTCGTCGCGGTCGGACGATCAATCCAATAGCTGTTGCTATTGCCGTCGTCGCCATCACAACTGGCAAGACTGCGAATGGTGCACCATAGCCGAGCCGATCCGCCATCGCCCCCGCCACAATGGGACCAATAACCAGACCAAAATCGCTGCTCAGGCGAACGTAGCCTATGGCCTTGTTCGAAGCATTTCCCCGCTGTAGAACGATATCCCCACCCGCGTTTACGGCAGCAACTTGTCCTGCCCCGTAAAGCACAAGCGGCACTCCCATCCAGAGTAGTCCGGGTGCGGCCAGCACAGACACGGTCCCTATGAGAGAAACCAGCATCCCCATCACCAGCACTGTTTCTGACCCTATGCGTGCGATCAATGTGCCGACAGGCATTGCCGCCAGCAGATGCACGATCGTGATCACCATTAGCAGGTTGGCCGTGGAGTTCGGCGTTGCTCCAAACGTTCGCTCGGCATAGAGCGGCAGCGCGACCCAGATACTGTAGTTGGCAAAAACCATGAAGTTGATGACCAGTGGAGCAGCAAGCTCTCGGATTGGGACCGCTGGGACAGGAGAGCGAGCCTGATCCTTGGTTGGTGCACTATTGGACGTTCCGTGCGAGCGGGAAAAGGAAAGCCCCAGTGCCGCCACGACGATGCCGATCGTCGAAGAGAGTACGAAAATCGATCGCCATCCCGATGATTCGGTCAGAGCTCCGCCGATTTGCAGCCCGAACACTCCGCCGAACGTCGCCGCAATGCCGAAATAGGTCATCGCGATGCCCCTGCCTGGCCGAGCCACGAGGATCGAACGCAGTCCTGCGTTCACGACGAGAGAAATGCCCGCCCCCTGCACCATGCGCGCAACCAGCAGAAACTCACTTCCTGGTGCGACCAGGGCCATTGCCGATCCGGCTGCCAGAAGGAGCCCACCTCCGGCCGCAGCAACCGGAGCCCCCGATCGCTCAAGGAAATAGGTTGCCGGGAAATTGCCGAGGAGTCGGCCAAGAAACAGAAAGGAAAAGACCAGACCTGCTCCAGCGGCACTCAGACCCAGATCCTCCTTGATCTCGGGAAGCGCCGGTGAAACGATGTCGACCGACCAGTAGGTGAGCGCTACGACCGCAAGAGCAGCCGCAAGCGGCAACGTTGCCAGACGGGAATGCCGCTGGGAACTGTCTCGGGCGGCAGCCGTTAGACCCGCGGGAGAACGTCGCGGTACGCTGTTGCCAGATTTCGGTGCCACGGTCAGGATGCCTCGCTGAGAACCGTCGTGTTCTGGTCCACAACCAGACTATCCTTCCCGCATGAAACGTTCTGGAGATGCCTTGTCAATCGCTGAATCTCTGCGTTTTCCGGCCGGTCCGATGACGCCCGGAACAGGTTTTCCGATACATGCTCACATTCGGGACATTTTGCACGATCGGATTCCGCTGGGCGCTCCTGAAATCGCTCTGCTCAACGCTGCGCCAATGTTGCGCCTCGAGCGTATTCAGCAACTCGGTTTCGTGTCCAGAATTTGGCCTGGCGCCCGGCATGCGCGGTACGAGCACTCGATCGGCGTGTTTCACCTGGCTCGCCGTGCGGTCGAACAACTCATGCGCACATCTGTAGGAAGCTCGATAACCATCGGGGACGCCCGTACCCTCGCTGCGGCCGCTCTTCTCCACGACATCGGCCACTACCCGTTCTCCCACGCGATCGAAGAACTTGGACCTCCAATTGAGCCGCATGAAGCGGTTGGACGCGCGATCATACTGGGTGATCCGATTGCTCGGTTATTGCGGGAGGAATGGCACGTCCGACCCGAACGTGTCGCGGCGATCGTTGCGCCGGGCCGAAACGATCTGACACCTGTCGATCGCCTCCTGCGGGGTATCCTTTCCGGCCCGCTTGACGTCGACAAACTCGATTACCTGCCCCGCGATGCCCAAGGCTGTGGCGTTCCATACGGCGGTGTCGACACCAGCCGCCTGATCGACTCCCTGCGCATCGCCACTCCGGAGGGCGCAAGCGAGCTGCGCATCGCCATCGATGCCAAGGGCGTCAGCCCGCTCCATTCACTCATCAACGCCCGCCAGGAAATGTTCGACAATGTCTACTGGCACCATACGAATCGGGCCTGCATGGTGATGCTCCTGCGAGCTGTGCAGGAAGCCCTCATCGCGGGTGCGATCTCGAGCGACAACTTCACCCTGCTCGATGATGCGGGCACGCTTGCCGCTCTCGCCCAACCGGGCATGCCGGATACAACGCGCCGCCTCACCAAAGCGTTGACCAACCGGTGGCTGCACAAGCGCGCAATCGAGGTCAGTTCGGCAGCTCCCGACATCTATAACCGGCTTTCGCAGCTTTTTGCCGAGCCAGCCCGCCGAAGAGAAATCGAAATCAGCATGAGCGAGGGCCTGGCAGATCTGATCGGCCTGCCCGTATATCCGGAAGCGATCCTCATCGATATCCCCAAACCCGAAAAATGGCGGACCGATGTGCTCGTCGTGTTCGATCAGCCACCGGTCGGCTTTCGTCACCTGATGCCGTGGCGCGAGGTTGTCGGCCTCACCGACGACGACTTCAAGCGTTTCGAGGAGAGGAGACGACTCATCCGTATCGTGTGCCAGCCCTCGTTGCGGGATGTCGTACGGCAGCACTGGGAAACGCTGCTCTTGCCCGCCCTTAGTGGAGCCCTCTAGCTTCCTGCGTGGCCACTGGATCGAATACTTGCCGCGGATATCGAGGCATTCAGATATTTACCATCCTGATGAAGTACCTTAGAATAGGCCAATCCATGCGGTGAGTTGAGCATTCGCCGCGTTACGTGTTTCTGGCGCTTCGGGCAATCTCACGCGCTGTGCATCGCAATGCGTCGTTGAATTGCCACACCCGATTGCAGGGGTTGCGCCGACCGGGGGATCAATGGCTGCGCTTGGATCGCCACTAAGCGATTTCCGCGAAAATCCAGGCACTCAGTCGGGACGGGCCATCAGGGCCGTCGCCATAGGGCTGGCACCGCTCCTGGCGCTCTATGCCATGTACACGTTCCTGCGGTGGACTGTCGTCGGCCGGGCAGCATCGATCGGCGACCAAAACGCCGATCGGGTTATGCGCGCGCAGAGCACCATCGGACTCGACCGGGAGCTCTGGATTCAGCAGCACGTCACCGGTCACTCATTCCTGGTCTGGTTGTTCAACCACTACTATGTTTTCGGGTTTTTCCCCGTCCTGGTTTTGAGCGCGTTTGTCGCCGGCCTTCGCAATCCGGGCGCGTTTAACTTCTGGCGAAAGGCGTTCGCCGTGTCTCTCGGCCTGGCGCTCGTCGGGTTCATGCTCTTTCCATTGACCCCACCCCGATTGCTCGGGGCCAGCCATGGCTATGTGGATACCTTGCTGGTGTATGGACCTCAGTACTACGGCGATGAAGCCGGCTCTTCTTTGTTCAACGGCTACGGATCGATTCCCAGCATTGTCAACGAACAGGCAGCAATGCCGAGCATGCACGTCGGCTGGTCGGCAATCGCGGCGCTCCTGATCCTGGCCGCGTTCCCGGGCCGCCGCTGGCTCGCGCCGTTGCTGCTGATCCATGTGTTCATGATGCAGCTCGCGGTCATAGCAACCGGCAACCACTTTGTCGTTGATGGCCTGGTGGGGCTGTTGGTTGTGGCAACTGCCGCCCTTTTGGTCCGTTGGGCGACTTCGCGGGATGTGCCGGGAAAGATCGGTCGCTCCCTCGAGTATCGCCCTGCGGGAGATTGATCCCTACTGCTACAGTATGGCAATGATTAAAGAACTCTCAACTGATCAAGAGCCAGCCGTGGCGCTCGACACGTTCGAAGTCGTAGCGGAGCCGAAGCCACCCGTCGACTGGCTGATGGTCGGAGCATTGACCATTGTGGTCGCGATGGCCGCCCTTGTTGCGCTCCTGTTGCTGGCCGGTTACCAGAATGGCGCCAGACTCTGATCTCACAAACTCGGTAAAACGAACGACGGCGGCATGTATGGCGCCGTCGTTCTGGAATCTATCTAGCTGACTGGGTTCAAGCGACGGTAATCGCACCCTCGTTGGCTTGTGTCACCAGCGTGGCGTACTTGGCCATCACGCCGCTCGTATAGCGTGGTGCTGGTGGCGACCATGCCGCCAGTCGAGTCGCGATTTCCTCGTCACTCAACTCGACATCGAGTCGTCGCTTTTCGATGTCCATCACGATCGTGTCGCCTTCGTGAATCGCCGCGATCGGCCCGCCCACGAACGCCTCCGGCGCCACGTGCCCGGTCATCAGCCCCTTCGTAGCCCCGCTGAACCGGCCATCGGTCACCAGTGCCACCGAACCGCCAAGACCCTGGCCGATGAGAGCCGCCGTGATTGCCAGCATCTCCTGCATCCCCGGGCCACCCTTGGGTCCTTCATACCGGATCACCAGCACATCACCCTCATTGATCTGGTTGGCATAGACCGCTTCCAGAGCCTGGTGCTCCGAGTCGTACACCCGGGCCGGACCCTTGTGATAGAGCCGCTCGTACCCGAAGATCTTGATCACAGATCCGTCCGGCGCGATGTTCCCCTTCAGGATAACCAGACCACCTGTTTCCTTGATCGGCTTCTCGACAGTCGCCACGACATCCTGTCCGGGGGTTTCGACGGCGTGTTCCGCCTCCTCCGCGAACGTATGTCCACTCGCGGTCATCAGATCACCCCGCAGCTTGCCCCCGGCAATCATCCGCTGTGCCACCAGGGGCGTGCCTCCGGCCGCATCGAGATCGGCAGCGGCATATTCGCCACCCGGCATCAGGTTGCAGATCAGGGGTGTGCGACTTGAAATCTGGTCGAAATCATCGATCGTCAATGGCACTCCGCACTCTCGCGCAAGGGCCAGCAGATGCAGCACCGCATTCGTCGAGCCACCACTCGCGGCGACACCCGCTATCGCGTTTTCGAATGCATCGCGCGTCAGGATGTCCAGCGGCCGGATCCCCGACTTCAGTAGGTGCATGATCAGCTCACCCGCCTTGCGACCGACCTCCATCTTGCGCGGGTTGACCACGCTCCCCTTCGTGCCTTCGCCAGCATCCTGCTGTTCGTAGGAGACTGCCGGCGGCGACGCAGTGCCCAGCGGCGACAATCCGATAAACTCCATCGCCATTGCCATCGTGTTCGCTGTGTACTGACCTCCACAGGCGCCATGAGTCGGGCAGGCATGATCCTCGATCAGCTTCAGCTCTTCATCACCGATCTTGCCGGCCTTGAACGCGCCGATCGCTTCGTACACCGAGCGAACCGTCGCTTCCTTCATCTCGCCATTGACTTCGACTTCACCCGGCAGGATCGTGCCACCATAGATCAGGAAGCCGGGAATGTTCAGCCGCGCCAGCGCCATCGAAAGACCTGGCAGCGTCTTGTCGCAAGCTCCCAGACCGATCATCGCATCGAACATATGCCCACGACCGACCAGCTCGATCGAGTCGGCGATGACCTCACGCGAAATCAGCGATGTCTTCATTCCCTCCGTGCCCATCGTCACGCCATCTGAGATCGAAACCGTGTTCACCTCCATCGGCACACCGCCGGCCGCGCGCACACCTTCTTTCACCGCATGGGCCAGCGTGCGCAGCCCGAAGTTGCAGGGCATCGTCTCGATCCAGGTGTTCGCGATCAGGACCATCGGCTTCTGCAGGTCCTCATCGGACAGCCCGATTCCCTTCAGCATCGCCCTCGCGCCGGCTCGCTCCACACCGTCGAGAATGTTCCGGCTCATGTGCCGCATGTCGAAAGCGCCGTTTTTGTGTCCGTTCGAGCCGTTGCTGCTGACCATACCGTCTCCCCTGTCAGATGAATAACCTGTTGCGCAGTTTCTGTCTCTGTCAGTTTCGCATACGTTGCCGCGCAAGACGCAAGACCAACCCGCAGCGCAGCCATTGCCCCCAGCCGTAGGCATCGACCTCCGTGTCGATGCGTCGATCGAAGATCGGCTCCCGGTCGCCGCCCGAAGCCCGGCAGACCGCCAATCGCATCGTAGAGCCCTCGCTCCCATTTCTGTGACATACAATGGTTCGCATCGCTATTGGCCGATCACCGGTTGGGTACGCCTTGCCAACTCCGGAAGCACTCGCCAGAGAGTCCATCGACGCCTCACTCGTCGGCGCAGGTTGGGTCGTGCAGGACCACCAGGCCGGAGACACGCGTGCGCCGATCCAACTTAGGGCGCTTGATCGAGGGGCAGCTCGTATCTCAGGTCCAGTGCGACGGTTCGGCGAGCGTGCTGCTGGACAAGATTCGGGTGAAGCGACCAGCATCCGAAACGAATCGCGACATGCTGCAAAGCGCAAGTTCTCAACAAGAAGAAGGCTGTTGTTTGAGTACGGAAGTAATTGTCAGTATCTTCCTTGCGGACAGAAGGCCCGAGTGCCTGTGACAGATTTGATGGTCAGGGTGCTAGAGAGAGATTCGTTCGCCTAATTGGGCGGGGAAGGGCGTGACATCATCAGCATGGATGAAAGTTTGGCCGATGCCATCCGAGCGTGGCTCCCGAAGGCAATTGAGGCCAGCGAGTCCGATGAACTCTTGGCCAATAGCGGGAAGGTCTCGATGACAACCTACCCGACCTACTCGCGGTCGGTGAGCGAGGGATGGATCCTCGACGGTGCGTTTGAGGCAAGTCACTATCCAGAGTGGAATCTCTGCGCTTTGGCGTCCGGCGAGCCAAGGGCGGAGGTAATGTTGATCAGTGATCGATTACTTGCCATACCTCACTTTTCTGTCGCGCTCCTGCCTGAAATCGGTGGGGAATCTGTTGAGTCAAGAACGCCTGACCGCATCGCAGGCACAGTAATTGGTGGGATTCTCGCACCGTTTCTCATGGAGTTTCGGTATCGCCGGCGGGCGGGTCTGAATGATGATGATGTAATTCAGTCGCTTCTGAAAGAGTTGGGCGAAAGGTACATGAATCCTGACCTATGAGTTGTGGGATGTAACGTCATTGTTAGCGGACTGAAAGTTGAGGGTGAGGAACCACTGTTTTTGGCAGAGGGTGTGACGCTTCGGGCGCTAAGCGATCGCGAACGATTTGAGACGTTTGACCAGCGAATAGCTGGATCATTATGGGACCAACCGGCGTCTTGTGCGCTGCAGCTCGCTTCTAGACACGGTGAAGTTCCTCTTTTCGATCTAGTGGTTCAGTTATGGTCACACAAGGCTGCTATTGCTTTCCACACAACCGCTCTTCTCTTTGGGGCGCAGCAGATTCGCGCAATCCGACTTCAGTATTGGACAAGCAATTCGTTCGCTAATCAATTCCTCAACAACGATTTTCTGGTAAACCAAGCACCGTCGCCGCCAAACTCCTCATGGCATGAGATTGTTATTCCAGTTGCAGAGAGGTCAAGATTCGTTTCCCTTTATTCGCGAGTACAGTCATCAATGAGCGATGAATCGCTGCAACTCGCGATTCGTAGATTCCATCTTGCACATCGAAGAACACTGAATGAAGACCGGCTACTTGACCTTTGGATCGTACTTGAGTCGCTACTTCCACTCCAGTCTGAGAATCGGAATCAACGCTTGAACTCAACGGATGTGGCGACTGCGGCGGCGTATCTCATCGGCGACAACATCTCAGAACGGAAATCGGTGTTTCAATCGGTGCTTAGGATTCAGAATTGGCGAAATTCAATCGTCCACAATCTTAAGCCTAAAAACGGGTGGGGCGAACTTGACCAAGTGACAGAGAGCGCATCGGAAATCGCTGCCAAATCCATCAGGAGGATTCTGGAAACCTCTTAGAACCTGCCAATGAGTGACTCGACCGGCCAAGACGAAGGTTTGCGATGTGTTACTACGGTGCTTGCGGGGAGATTTCAGAATCATGGCTTTATCGCGAGCTCTTGACTCGCCTAACGGAACGACGCATGTTTGCTGTGGTTTCGCAACCGCAAAAGTATTCTGCG
>JBGTJM010000281.1:0-2487 GCA_041745115.1 Thermomicrobiales bacterium | reverse complement strand
AATCAGGTCGGAGCAATTTGCGCTGCCACCATCGCCATGATGGGACCCATCGTGGTCTTGACATGGTTCATCCAGCGATATCTCGTCAGAGGGCTCACCTTTGGCGCGGTGAAATAGGCGGCTGCATGCGCAGTTGCCGGGAGCACCAGGTAAGGAGGATCGGAGAATGACGTTAGCACGAAGAATTGATCGACGTCGTTTGATGGCCGGCGCAGCGGCCTTTGGAGCAACAGCCGCAGCCGGAAGCCAGTTCAGCCCCGCTGCAGCGAGGCAAACCACGTACTCACGTGATTTCGAAGGTACGACCCTTAGCGCATTGATGGAGGACCTCACCGAAACCACCGTCATTGAAGATGCATTACCTGAATTCGAAGAGCTCACTGTTATCAGGGTCCAGTTCGAAAAGGTCGTCTATCCCGTCATGCACGATCTGCTAGTTGCCCAGCTCGCAGCTGGCGAAGGGAACGGCACCTACGACTTCCTCCAGGTTGACTTCTATTGGACCTATGAGTTTGCGCGCGCTGGATGGGTCGAGGAGCTTTCTGGCCGAATCGACTCGAGCGAGGGCGCCGTAGATCTCAGTCGCTATCCCGATGCCGTTCTCGACATCGCATCGTATGTTGACGGCTCGACGTACTACATTCCCCAGTACGTCTACCCAATGGGGCTGCTCTATCGCTCCGACCTGATGGAAGATTCCGACTTTCAGGCGTCTTACGCAGAAATCGCTGGTGAGGAGCTCGCTCTTCCGGAAAGCGTCGAGGCATACGTGGAGATGATCAAAGCCATCCAGCAGATCAACCCTGGTGAGCTCTACGGCGCGGCAATGCAGGGCATGCAGGGTGATCCAATCGTTATGGAGTTCTGTAATTTCCTTTATGGTGCCGGCGGCGACTTCTACAACGAAGAGCTCACAGAGCCAATCATCAACAATGAAGTTGGCGTGCGGACTGTTGAGCTCTATGTGGACGCTATGACCAATGCCGCGCAGCCGGGCGCTGCGAACGCAGACTTGAACGATACCGGTGCGCTCTGGCGACAGGGTCGCGCTTTCTCATCACCGAGCTACCTGTTCCTGCTTTCAGACGGTGAAACAGTGGAGGACAGTGAAGTTCAGGGCAAAGGGGCAATCACCACGATGCCAGGCGGTGCTGGTCTCACCGGCACCTGGAGTTGGGGAATACCGCTGAGCTCTCCGAGTCCAGACGCAGCGTGGGAGTTCATCAAATGGGTCGAATCCCCCGAGATGGCCCTCCGCAGGGCACTCAACGGCGGAGTGGCCGCACAGAGCGGGCCATACGAAGACCCTGAGTACCTGGACCGATTTCCGTGGATCGGTCAGGTTGCCGACCTCGCAGCCACTGGAAAGGGTTTGCCAGCGATCACCCGCCAGGCAACCCTCGTCGAGATCATGGGACGCCATCTCAGCAGCGCAGTGACAGGCGGTGCTTCGCCCCAGGAAGCCATGGACGCCGCTGCAAACGAGCTGCAAGACCTGCTCTAGCGTTGAGCCAACGATGCCCGCGTCGGGTAGCCCGACGCGGGCACAAGCTGGCTTTCAATTCGCCGCCTGATGAGCACAAGCAACATGCTGGAAAAGCGCCTGAGGGCGACGACCGAACCCCACAATCTGCCGGCGAGTACTTCGCAACATACCAGATCTGGCCGCGGCAGCTCCGGATTTGGTTGGCGAATGGTGTTGCCAACGATCATTGCGCTCGCGGCGATCGTCGGGTTCCCAATTCTCTACGCACTTTGGGTAGCTTTTCACAGATATGACTTGATCGAAGGTGGCATCGGCCCACTTGTCGGTATCGACAACTTTCGGGCTGTACTGGGCATGGACGTTTTCGTTCAGGCCGCCCGGAACACCGTCGTTCTCACCATTTCCGTCGTTGCCGTGGAGCTAGTCATCGCATTTGGCCTGGCGCTGCTGCTCAATCAACAGGGTTTGCGATTTCGGAACCTCTATCTCGGGATCTTGCTTATTCCACTGCTCGTCAGTCCAATTGCCGTCGGTCTCATTTGGCGACTTCTCCTCCATCCCGATCTGGGAGCAGTGAACTGGGTTATGACGCGCATAGGCTTTTCCGGTCAAGCCTGGCTCTCCAGTACGAGTACCGCCATGCCAACGGTCGTGGGAATCGACGCGTGGCATGAAACGTCTCTGATGCTCATCGTCCTGCTTGCCGGGCTGACATCACTTCCGAAAGATCCCGTCGAGGCCGCCACGGTCGATGGGGCGAGCAAGTTTCAGATTTTCTGGAGTATCACCGTCCCGCTGATGATGCCCGTCATCGTGGTCGCAGCCCTCATTCGCATGATCTCGGCAATCAAAACCTACGATCTGATCTACATTCTCACCGCTGGCGGACCTGGCGGTGCCACAGAAACGATCTCATACAGAATTTGGAAGGTAGGTTTTACCAACCTCGACATGGGCCGTGCAGCAGCCGCCTCGATCTTGTTGTTGCTGGCAATCATGCT
>JBGTJM010000280.1:0-4279 GCA_041745115.1 Thermomicrobiales bacterium | reverse complement strand
GCATGGCATCGGCATGACAGCAAACCGTCCGGTTCAGCAAGTCCGGTGGTCGATCCTTGAATCTGATCTTGCTGTCGCGCAAGGAGAGCTCGAGTTGGCGCGGCAGATTCTTGAGTCTGCGTGCTCAGTCGCCGAGCAGGCCCACGTTGTCCCTCTGACTGGCGAGTTGCATCACCGGCTATCCGCGGTTGCTCGTGCTTCCAACGAGGACGAAAAGGCCAACGAACACGCCCGAATTGCTATCAATGCATATGAGCGCCTTCGTGGCACGATTCGGGCTGATCGGCTTCGTCAGTCGTTTCATCGTCATCGGCTGACGATCTACGATGAATTCTATGGAGCCCTGACTCGGGATACACGGGATATCGCACAGGCCGAAGCACTCTCGGTAGCAGAACGGATGAGAAGCCGTCTCCTCCTCGATTCACTGCACGCGCGATCCACCGATGCTAATTCCGTGAGGCAACTTGCACCCGCCAGCGGTCCTCTCGAAAGTGAGCTCGCCCAACAGCGTCGCTGGCTGAACTGGATGTACAGCGCCCTCGCTGATGGGCTCGAACCATCCCAGTCCCAGCTCCAGGAGCTGGCTGAACGGGAGCAGATCGCTACCCGAATTGCAGATCGCATCGCTGTTGCGGGCGGCGCAAATCCGTTCGACGAGCCTGTTTCCGCTGCGGAAATTCAACAGCATCTGATGCCGGATGACCTGGCATTGAGCTACGTGATAGTCGAAGATCATCTCTCCGTGCAGGTCGTTTCCAGTGACCAGATCATCGGCTTTCCAACGCTTGTGCCTGTCGCTCAGCTGCGGGAGCTCGTCGCCGAGGTCCAGTTCCAGATCGGCCGAGCGCTAGCTCAGGATCCCGCGCTGACCTCATCTGGGCGCTCCCGACGACTCCAGCGCGATATGGACCATGCATTGACCGGCGTATATGAAGCGCTCATTGCTCCGTTTGAGAATTTGCTGGGTTCTGTCAATCGGCTGATCGTCGTTCCCTCCGGAGTGCTGCACGGCGTGCCGTTCACCGCGCTTTTCGATGGCACCCACTACCTGGCAGACAAGTTACCGATCATCACAGTGCCGAGCCTGAGCGTCTATACACTTCTCCCTTCCCATTCTGGAACGATCGAGCGTGCACTGATTGTCGGGGTCCCCGATGCTATTGCACCGGAAATGGGAGCCGAGGCGGAACAGGTGGCGACCCGCTTTACCGGCGCACGTCTGCTGAATGGCCCTGTCGCTGGCAGAAATGCGGTACTGGCCGGAATGCAGGGTGCAGATCTTGTGCACCTGGCATGCCACGCTCGATTCGATCCGGTTCACCCGTCCGCATCTGGCCTGAAGGTGGCGGATGGCTGGCTAACCCTCGACATCCTTATGAGCACCCGACTGAATTCGCCCACGGTTCTACTGACCGGCTGCGAAACCGGTCGCGTGCGGATCGAGGAGAGCAACGACCTGACTGGCATCACTACCGCATTTGTTTCCGCTGGTGCTGCGGCTGTTGTCGCGAGCCTCTGGAAAACGCACGATGGAGCGATGCAGACACTGATCGAACGGTTTTACGATGGCAGATCGAAGGGTCTGACTGTTTCCGATGCGCTTCAGCGTGCCCAGCTAGCCGTCCGGAATGACTGGCCCCACCCTGCTCACTGGGCACCATTGGCGGCGCTGCATTCCGGCGCGCGGGAAGGAGATTCGGGATGACAGTAGTCCAGCTCATGGTTCGATGGATCGTGACAATTGCGTTGGTCGCGACACTCTTGCTGACCTCCGTAGCGCAAGCTGAAGTCGAACTGGAGCATCCCTCAATCTGGCCAGACGACGACGAAACGTTCCAGAAGTTCAAATTCGCAGCGCAGGATGACACATCTGACGATGACAGTTCCGACGATTTCGTCTCTGTGCCGCCAGCTCAGTCGGCGGCACCCCCTCCGCCCCCAGCACCCGTCATTGTCTGGGGCGAAGAAGAAAACGAAGTCAGCAACGACGACAGTGATCTGCTCGATGAGGTCGTGGCGGGTCAGGCCATTGTCCAGTTGCGGCCAGAGGTCGATCCGTATGGGTTTGCCAGCCGAAACGGACTGACCGTGCTGCGGGTGCTGGTCGGACCGAACATTGCCCTCGTCCAGCTCAGCGGTACCGCAGATGATGCCGAAGAAGTCACTGCGCTGGCAGCTGGGGCGGAGGTTCTGTGGGGCGAACTGAACTCAACCGCACAGGCTCCCGAAGGACGCCCCCGCTATTTCTTCACCAGCGTAGCTGGCGAACCACGAATCGTCGAAGGTCCGGCCCTGCCGATCGGCCTGGAGTTCACGCCTGACCAGTCCTGCCTGACTGGTGAGAGCGTCATCGTGGCAGTTCTGGACACTGGCGTCGATGCGGCGCACCCGGACCTGGCTGACAGCATCTTGCCGAACGGGGTGAACATGCTCGAAGCGACCTTCGATGTCAATGACGTCGGAAACAACCTCGATGATGACGGAGACGGTCGAACCGACGAGATGGTCGGACACGGGACCCACATCGCCGGGACTGTCCTACAGGTAGCTCCGGGCGCAATGATCTTGCCAGTCGTTGTTCTCAACTCGGATGGAGTTGGCGATGCCTTCACCCTGGCTGCCGGTATTGTCTACGCCGCAGAACAGGGCGCAAACGTGATCAACCTTAGCCTGGGTTCAACGTTCGACTCGCAAACGGTCCGCGGTGCAATCGATTTCGCGGTGAGCCAGGGCGTGGTGGTGGTCGCCGCTGTCGGCAATGGTGACCGCGAGACGCCAGCCGAGTTTCCCGCTGCCGACAAAGATGTGATCTCGGTCGCTGCGACGACCGATGCCGCCGACAAGGCGGCGTACAGCAACTTCCACCAAACCGTGGAAATCAGCGCGCCCGGTGACAACGTGGCGAGTGCTTATCCGGATGGGCTGTACACCACGGCGAGCGGCACGAGTATGGCGGTGCCAATAGTTGCCGGAAGTATCGCCCTTGCGCTCGAGCAGCAGCCATCGATGACCATCGACGAAATCTCGACGACACTGGCCGCAGCCGCTGGTCCGTTGCAGCTCACCGATCCGGCGTGGAACGGCAAAATGGGCGCCGGGGAGCTGGACATCGACGCGGTGCAAGGGTGCTCACTACCACCAGCCGAGAGTTCCACCTGAGCAACCGCGGCCGTACTTGGGAAGCAGCTCCGCGACCAGCAAGAATCGAAGCAGGTCGAACAGAGCTCCTAGACGGGACGTCCAATCGCGAATCCGTTCGAACCAAGAGTGGTGTCTGGACCTTCAGGCACCACGTCGGCGTTTATCCGTGTACTCAGGTTCGTGACTGCGTCTGTTGAACATGACCAGGCTGTCGCTGAGAGAGTCCTGTGCAACAATGCCGAAAAGCCGACGTTCGCTGCAGGAGTGCACCATGTCCGTTTATCGACCTTCGAATGTTCATGTTCTCAACGATGTCGCGGTACCAATGCGCGACGGCATCAGTCTCTCTGCCGATGTCTATCTCCCTGCAGAACAACCCGGGCCATTCCCGGTGATCCTCTGGCGCACCCCCTATGACAACAACATCGTGTTGGAACATGGCTTGTTCTGGGCGCAGCAGGGCTATGTCTTTGTCGGCCAGGATGTCCGCGGCCGCTACGACTCACTGGGCGACTTTGTGCCCTGGGACAACGAAACCGACGACGGCTACGACACCCTCGAATGGATCGGCCAGCAATCATGGTGCGATGGCAACATCGGCATGTCTGGTACGTCCTACTCTGGTCAGGTCCAGTGGCAGGCTGGCATGACCGGTCATCCGCTGCTGAAGGCAATGGTGCCGAGGGTGATGGGCAACAACCTGTGGGACAGCCCGCACTACCAGGGTGGCGCGTTCGGTCTCGGCGTGAATGCCGTGTGGGGCTGGCGGACGATGAGCCGGACCATGCAGCGCATCGACAAGTTCGACTGGCCAGCGGTGCTCCGCACCTTGCCTCTGCGCGATATGGACAAGGTCTCAGGCAAAAAGCACCCCGCATTCAGCACATGGCTGGACAACCACGAATACTCTGACTACTGGCAGGCCACGGCCGTGGACGAGCACTTCGCCCAGTACACGACACCGATTCTGCAAGTCTGCGGATGGTACGACCTCTACGCTGGCGGCATGATGGCCAACTTTGTTGGCTTGCGGGAGCACGCCGGCACCGAGCTGGCCAGAGAAAACCAGCAGATCATCATGGGGCCATGGACGCATGTGCAGGCGGGTCCGACCCCGCCCGGCGACACGAATGCC
>JBGTJM010000279.1:0-6185 GCA_041745115.1 Thermomicrobiales bacterium | reverse complement strand
CGCTTGAGTCGATAATCCTGACCATCCACCGAGAACGAAACTCGACCCTGCGCGACATATGTGAGTTCGATGCCTTCATTTCTGTGCCATTCCAGTCCCCAACCCTGGTCGTGAGGAGCATCCCAGTACCCGACAGTTCTCACCTCAGGAACATCGTCGGGCCGAAGGTGCTTGCCCGGATACGCCCCGCGTGCTCTGGCAACGAGCTCTACCTCTCCGCGCTCGACACCAAGCTTGAGCGGTTCGCAGGTGTCCGCCTGATAGAGCTTTTTCCCTAACCGAAAGACCGGTACGCTGCCATGCATGTGCCTCACCCATTTCCATTTACGAGCCTGCATCTCATTCGACCACGATAGCATCCCGAGTTTGTTCGAAATCCTCCAACGGAAGAAATTGTACGTATTGCACCCCGGACCCGAATACGATTAGGCATCGTTCACAAGCGGAGGACAAATGGCCAGATATCGCATTGCAGTCAACATGGAGTTCGTACGTAGCGCGGACAAAGACTTTGTGTCCGGTGTCCACATTGCTGGAGAACTCGGCTATCAGTATGTCGAACCAATGGTTCATACCGGCTGGGAGCTCCTTAGTGAAGTCCACTACTTCCACTCGTTCTCAATGGAAGAGGATCCGCTATTGATGAAGGAGATTTGCGAGCACGCAGGCGTGAAGGTCTCAAGTATCAGTGGACATAGCCCACTCATGAAGCCTGAAGCTGCGGTAGAGCGTCTGACCAAGGCAGTCGTTTTTGCAGATGCCAATGACTGCAAGTTCGTCAATACCGATGAAATGTTCAAGCCAGAGTGGATGGACGACGACGAAGCACATGATGCGATGCGATATTCCCTAAAGAAAGCAGAAATGACGGCCCGGCGCCATGGCGTCTACCTGTGTATCGAACCACACGGCGTGTATACGAAAACGGCGATGGGACTGCTCAAAATCGTCGATCTTGTACCGTCAGAGTGGATCGGCGTGAACTGGGATACGGGAAACGCATATCTCGCTGCCGCAGAGGATCCGTACGAGGCGCTCGAGCACGTCCGCGACCGTGTCTTGCATGTCCATGCTAAGGACATCAGTTACTCACACAGCGAAGCAGAGCGCGGTAAAGTGACCGGAACCCCTGTCGGGTGCGCTTGTGGAGAGGGTGTCGTTGACTGGGAGAGGGTGCTTCACATTCTCGATCCACTCGACCGCGACCTCTTTCTCAGCGTGGAGTGCGGCACCATCGATGAGGCCGAACGCAGTCTCGCTTACCTCAACAAGGTGGCCGGAAATCGCCTGGCTCAAGATTGAGGAACACCATCATGGTAAATCTTGTAATAGACGAAGTTGCCGCTACCTTCCGGTCTGGAGACCATATCGCCGGTCGCTACCGCTTCACCGACGAGTACAAACCATACCTTCATCCCCTGAACACTCCTGCAGGTCACACCATCTCACTGGCGTCGCCCCACGACCACAAGCATCACAAGGGCCTGATGTTCGCGTTATCAGTGCCTGGTGTGAATTTCTGGGAGGAGCGACCTACGCTGCCTGACGAGGTACCGGGAAGGCAGGTCCATGAGCGCTTTCGTTCAATTCAGGAGAGTGGCGAGATCGTCGGATTCGAAGAGGATCTGACATGGACGCCATGCGATGACGATCGGACAATTTTCCACGAGGTTCGGTCAATCACCTGCAAAGCGGATTTCGCTTCGAGTGGATATGCGTGGACATGGAAAACCGAGCTATCCGTCGTGGAAGACACGGAGTTGACGATGAGCAAGTGGAGTGCTCGGCAACCCGACGGTCGACTGGTCAACTACCACGGACTCGGAATCCGCTTTCGCCGGGAGTTCGGTTGCACGGGAGGGAATCGACTCATCGTTGATGGCGAGGCGTCCCCAATCACTGAAGGATCGGGTTTGACCCCAGGTGTCGCTGAGTTCCATGGATCAATCGACGAAACGTGGCCTATTCAGCAAGCTGGGATTCGTATTCGCCAGGATGCACACAACGGTCTGTTTGTCATGGACAAACCTTTTGCGTTTATGGGTCTTGGTCCGTCGAACCTCGGCATCGTGCCACTTAAGGCAGGCGATCTTCTTCGCCTCCAGTATGACATGTTGGTATTCGATATTGAGCCGCGGTAAATGCTTCAGCCGGAGTAGCGGCTTTGTGTGGAGGGAAAGCGATAACCGTGTCTGATGGACCACTCCGACTCGCCATAGTTGGCGCAGGCGGCATCAGCCGCAGACATCGTACGGCACTGCTTGCGATGCCCGATGAAGCGAAGCTCGTCGGCGTATGCGATTCCCGGGCAGACGCAGCTGAAGCACTTGCCTCTTCCTTGCCAGAGCCTGCCGAATCGTTCACCGATCACCGGTCCATGATTGACTCGGGCCGTTTCGAAGCCGCAATCATCGCGCTCCCGCATTTTTTGCATTTCCCTGTTGCAAAGGATTTCGTGGAAGCGGGAATTCCGGTTCTTGTCGAGAAGCCCCTCACGTGTACGCTCGACGAAACCCGCGAACTTAGGACCCTGTCTAAACGACATGGAGTTCCTGTGGTCGCCGGACAGACGCAGAGGTTCAATCGAGAGGGTTTCTGGCTTCGCGAATGGGTCCGAACGGAGCCGTTAGGATTTGGCGGATTGCGCAGTTTTGATATTCACTCGTGGCAGAACCTTCCCGCCTACCTCTATGGCACCCTGGGACTTCCCACCGGCGCCGATCACTGGCTATTGGACGGCAAGCGCGCCGGTGGCGGAGTAGTCACTAGCATAGCGGTTCACCAGCTCGACCTTGTCAGATTCATCACCGGTCGAGACTACGCAGAAGTCATGGCCATTGGTCGATTCGAGCCACCGTTTTACAACGATGCCGAATCCAGCGCAGTGGTTCTCATGAAAATGAGCGACGGTTCCTCCGGATCCCTCCATGCCAACTACCTGGCCGTGCGAACGCCGTACAACGAAGCGATGCACCTGTTCGGTGAGCACGGTACGATCGTTCAACATGCTGAGCAAATCGGTCAGTTTCATGGTCCCCTGTACTTTGGATCAGATGGGGGTCAGCAGGCGACCGCATGGTCCGACATGTATCGCGGCATCGAGCGGCTTCCTGATTCAGAGATCGCCGGCCTCTCGGCCGACCAGTTCATCAATCAGATGAGCTCGTTCGTCAGGGCGATCAGGGAGGGATCACTTCCGGCCAACAACATCGAAGAGAACTTCAACACGATGGCCTGCATCCAGGCAATTCACGATAGCCTCAGGAGTGGCCAACCTGCAACCGTAGCGACTTCGTAGGGTCGGTTGACGCAGAGAGGAGGATTGTCTGAAGTCGATTCTCGAGTGCAATCCCAGTTGGGTTGCGCGGAAACATGCAATCTGCCCTCCAGGGCAGGCAAAGGAGAGTTGAACCGAATGAAAACATACTGGGGGAAAAACTTCACTCGACGTTCTGTCGTCAAGCGTGGCGGTCTTTATGTCGCGGCCGCTGGTGTAGCTGGAATCACAAGTCAGTTCAGCCGGTTTACTCCGGAGGCCCGAGCCGAAATCCTTGCTAAAGCGCGTGCGTATCAGGATCGCCCAGTTACCATAACGGCGATTCAACCAGTTTCACCTACGGCAACATCCGACGACTACGGAATTGCCTTCCAGGAGGTCTACAACCGATTTATGGATGCCAATCCAACGATCGGCGTCGAGTTTGCCTACAGTCCGTGGGCGGAATATACCCAATCCCTCTCTGTCGCAATCGGCGGTGGCAATGCTCCAGATGTGGCCACCTGGATAGACGACCAGCGAATTCCTTCTCTGGCTGCAAACGGGTTCCTCCGCTCTGTCGACGACCTGGCCGCAGCAGATGGGATGGATCTTTCAGAAATCGATGCGGTTGCGCTTTCGTCGAACACGTATGCCGGTCAGGTCTACGGGCTCCCCTACTACTGGGACGACCGGATCTTCTATCACAACACAGATCACTTTGCCGAGGCGGGCATTACTGAGCCGCCCACTACGTGGGACGAGGCCGTCGCGATGGGCGAGCAGCTCGATATCAGAGATGGCGACACCTACTCTCGAATTGGCTATATTCCGCTGAGCCCCTCAGTCGGTCCTGGCGCCGGCGGCAACTCGTACCTGTTTCTTTATGGTTGGCAAAATGGTGGAAGCTTCGTGAGCGACGACCTCACCACTGTTACAGTGAACGACCCAGCCATCGTCGAAGCTCTGGCGTGGTGTGTCGAGGTCAGTGACAAATACGGCGGAGCTGAAGAGCAGGCCAACTTCATAGCCCAGGCGGCTCGCGGATCGAATCCGTTCCTCACTGGATCAGTTTCGATGATGACTCAGCCAACCGGATTTGGCGTCGGATCGGTCGAGGGCTCCGAATCGCCCGTCAGCTGGGCCGTTTCTGCTTCTCCTTACAACACAACCCCTGCGACGTGGTCCGGAGTGCTTTCTGCCGCACTGCCCGTGGGCTCGGAACACCCGGAAGAGTCCTGGGAGCTGGCGAAGTTCATGGCCTCTCCAGAGATCCAGACGTACTTTGCAGAAACGCTGGCATGGATTCCAACTCGAAGAGACCTTTGGGACTCCATTCCGAATGCCACGACGGATCCAGAGCTCATAGTGGGCCTTGCTGAGTTCGGCAACACGAACATTCGTCCACCGCTGCCAAATTCACAGCAGCTTTGGGACGAAATCCTGCGCGCGTCAGATGCAGCGCTTTATCATCAGGCATCACCCCAGGAAGCACTCGACAATGCCAACGAGATCATTCAGGCTGGGCTGGATGAGTACCTGACGACTTCGTAGTAGAAGCCTACAGAGCCATCACCAGCATCTGGGATGCAGGTGATGGCTCACCCCAAGGACTCCTGAGTGCTCAACGCCTTATTGCCCCAAACAAATCGCGGCCGCGAAACGATGATGGCCCTGTTCTTCGCGTCCCCATGGTTCATTGGCATGGCGGTTCTGGTGGTCGGTCCGTTCTTCATGGCCCTCTATTACAGTTTTACTGACTACAAGATCATGGGCGACACTCAGTGGGTAGGTCTCAAGAACTACCGTCGACTCATCGATGATGATCGCTTCATCAAGAGCCTCAAGAACACCGCGTACTTCACCGTACTGAGCATCCCTTTGAGTCTGGTTGCCTCACTCGGTGTTGCGTTGCTGGTCAACAAACCGTTCCGCGGTAGCACCCTGGCCAGAACCACCATTTACCTGCCCTCTCTGTTCGGCGGTGTCTTTGTCGCAGCCTTGGCGAGTCAGGTTTTCAGCGGCAACTACGGACTCGCCAATCGACTACTCCGATACGTCCATATTCAGGGGCCGCAATGGCTCGCTTCTCCAGAATGGTCCAAGCCAACATTTGTAATCCTTGGACTGTGGGGAATCGGTGCCGGAATGGTTCTCTTCCTCGCTGCACTTCAGTCAGTTCCAGTCCATCTGCTGGAAGCCGCCATTATCGACGGAGCCAACTCCCTTCAAAGATTCTGGAACGTCACTCTGCCCTTGCTTTCTCCCGCGATCCTTTTCCAGACAATCCTGCTCCTGATTGCTTCGTTCCAGGTATTCACGTTGACCTATGTCTTGACCAGCGGTGGCCCAGCGGACAGCACGCTGTTCACGGTCTACTACATCTACGAGCTTTCCTTCCAGAGATTCGACATGGGCTATGCGTCAGCTGCATCCTGGGTACTACTGTTCTTCACCTTCGTGGTCACCGCGCTCGTCCTTATCATCGGTTCGCGCTACGTTCACTATGAATTCGATGGGGACTCCTGAGCGTGCGGACTTCATCCGACATTGACCGGCTTGGCGATGTTGTAACCGGTCAACGCCACGTCCTGCTGCAGCGAATTCGTTCGGCAGCATGGGCGTTGACGCTGCTGGTCGTCATCTTTCTTTGCCTCGTGCCCGTCTGGTACTTGCTCTCGACTGCGTTCATGACAAGAGACCAGTACTTTCAGCGGGAAATCCAGTGGTATCCGGATCCAGTCACCCTCGAAAACTTCCGCCGAGCCTTTCAGATCGTTCCACTCGGGCGATATGCATGGAACACGATTCAGATCGAACTTCTGGTCGTTCCAGCAACAGTCTTGACGGCCTCGATGGTGGCATACGCGTTTGCGCGCCTGCGCTGGCCCGGTCGGGACAAGTTGTTCATCATCTTGCTCGCAACCCT
>JBGTJM010000278.1:0-5134 GCA_041745115.1 Thermomicrobiales bacterium | reverse complement strand
GTCCGCGGAATTTGGCCTTCACCCCACATTACCGATCTACTCTGGTGGGCTGGGGGTCCTTGCTGGCGATCATATCAAGTCCGCCAGCGATCTGGGGCTAAAGCTGGTTGCCGTGTCGTTGCTGTACCGCAAGGGGTACCTTCGCCAGCGACTGAGCGAAGACGGGTGGCAGCTCGACGTGCCAGGGGCGCTCGATCCGGAGTTCGAGCCGGCGACGCCGTTGCTGGGTCCCGATGGCAATCAGCTGGTGATCGAGGTCGCTCTGGATGATGCCGAACAACCACTGCACATCGCAATCTGGCAGGTGCTTGTTGGCCGACAGACCTTGCTGCTGCTCGACTCCGACGTCGAGGGCAATCCCGAATGGACGAGGAGCATCTCTTCGCGTCTGTATGGCGGGGATACCGAGCACCGTCTCCGGCAGGAGATCATCCTGGGGATCGGTGGAGTGCGTGCGCTCGAGGCTGCTGGTTTCGAGATTGATTACTGGCATGGCAACGAGGGGCACGCCGCGTTTCACCTTCTCGAGCGTTGTCGGAAGCTGGTTCTGGAACACGGTCGTCCCTTTGATGAGGCCGTGAAACTGGTCCGTCGAAGCTCCGTGTTTACCACTCACACGCCAGTTCCAGCTGGTCATGATGTGTTTGCTGCCGAATTGATGCAACGGTATTTCTCTCACTACTGGCCGAGTCTTGGAATCGATGAGGATGCGTTTCTGGCACTTGGCGAACACAGCTCGACGGGCCCGGGATTCAACCTGACCGCACTTTCATTCCGACTATCCGGGCACGCAAACGGCGTGAGCCGGACCCACGGAGCAGTGACCCGCGAAATGTGGTCCGATATGTGGCCAGACCGGGCCATTGAGGATGTTCCCGTGCAGTCTGTGACCAATGGCGTTCACACGGCGACATGGATCGGTCGACATATGGCTGATCTTTATTTCACCTACCTGGGCGACGGGTGGCGGTCGGACAGCGACTCAGAGGAGATCTGGAGCCGGGTCGATGACATTCCGGACGATCTGTTCTGGGCCATGCGGCGTCGTTCAAAGCGATCGATGTTGAGGTACCTGCGAGAGCGGGCCCGGTTGCGCTGGATTGTGGATACCGGCCAACAGGCGAATGCTTTGTCCTCCGGGCTGTTTTTCGAAGAGGGTTGCCTCACGATTGGTTTTGCACGACGATTCGCGACCTATAAGCGAGCTACGTTGCTCTTCCATAATCCGGAACGACTCGCCGCCATACTGACGAACCCGGAATGTCCGGTTCAACTGGTTTTTGCGGGGAAAGCGCATCCAGCTGACGATGGGGGGAAGTCGCTCATTCAGCAGCTCGTGTTCAATGCGCGAAACCCCATGTTTGCTGGCCGGATCGCATTTGCAGAGGACTACGACATGGAGCTGGCGTCGTATCTTGTCGCAGGTGTCGATGTCTGGCTGAATAATCCCAAGGCACCAATGGAAGCGAGTGGCACCAGTGGAATGAAGGCGGCGGCGAATGGTGTGCCAAATCTCAGTATTCTGGATGGATGGTGGACCGAAGGCTGGATGCAGGATGGATCAAATGGCTGGGGTATCGCTCCGTCAACGGCTGGCCACGATCTGGACGATGGGCTTGAAGCGAATGCGCTGTATGACCTGCTGGAGAACGAGGTCGTTCCGCTGTTCTACGATCGAGGTCCGGATGGAGTGCCGCATGACTGGATCGCCGTTTCGAAAGCATCGGTCCGATCGGTTGCCCCGGCTTTTAGTGCGCGGAGAATGATCAAGGACTATGTGGAGCAACTCTATGGTCCAGCCGCTGCGGGGTCATGATCAGCTCAGGTGGGAGTCCGTCACACGAAGCGGAAAGCCGCAAAAGTGAGCATTGACGCAAACCGCGTGGAGAACCTGCAGTGAGAGGTCGATTCGGCGGTCGTCATCCTGTGTGGGGTGGGGTGGTGCTCGTGTTGGGGCTCCTGGCGGTGATGGGCGTTGCCTGGAATGGTGCTCGTGATGCACCTTCGAGTGAGGTCGGTGATATCTCCAGGGTGCCGAGACCAGCGGTTGCTGCATCGGACGGGTGCCACAATTTTGCAACGCACTGGATCGACGATACATCCATTGCCGTTGAACCGGCTGTTCTCGAGGGATTCACGAATTGCCGAATGGGGGATGATGGACGCTGGCATGTGTGGGCCGAGACGCCTGGACTGGACAGACCAGCTGTGGCCGATGAGTTCGCGGAAGATGCTCAGATTGTGCGAGCTGCGATACTTGACGATATCAGGGCGTTGCAGTCGCAGGTCTCACCCGAGCTTGGCGAAGCGCTGGGCAGGATCTACAGCGAATCAGCCAACGCGGTCATCGGGCAAACGAACGAAGGTGTTTCCATCGCGAACGCTCGCACTCGCCATGCCCGGCTTGTCAATGCATTTGCCCTCGATCCAGAGCGCTCGGAGTTTGCCGACTATGTCGGATGGGTGATGAAGGGCCGGATGGACGCCTACGGAATGTTCAGGCGAGCATGCCTCGAAAACGGCACACTCTATCTTCGACAACCCTGCGTGGGAATGGAAGACAATCTGAGCATTCGCTATGCTCCCTGGTACTGGGAACTGGCAAACCCGCTACTTCTCGACTCATACCTGGCTGATCGCTATAGGTCAGACAATCAGAATTCTTGAGACTGGATTCAGCAGCCTGCCGAGCTGCGAACGGTGAGTGTTGACGGTCCAGAGGCTGGCGTAGATATGCGCAAGGTGGAAGATCACGTGTCGGAGTTCAAGCGAGTTCTTGTTGCAAACCGTGGCGAGATCGCGGTGCGTGTTATCCGAGCGTGCCGCGACCTCGGCATCGATCCAGTGGCGGTGTACAGCGCGGGCGAAGAGCGGGCGCTCCATGTACGGCTGGCGGATGATGCGTACCTGATTGAGTCCGACGGGCGACTGCCCTATCTCAACGCTGCGGCAATTGTCGATGTGGCGAAGCGATCAGGATGCGAGGCAATCCATCCAGGATATGGGTTTCTGGCCGAGAACGGAGATTTCGCTGAAGCGTGTACCTCGGCGGGTATCGTGTTTGTTGGCCCTTCTGCAAGCAGTATCAGGGCGATGGGGGACAAAGTCGTGGCCCGGCAGGTGGCAGCGACTGCCGGGGTTCCTCTGGTTCCCGGCAGCGAGGGAGCCGTTTCGTCAATCGATGAGGCGCTGAAATGGGCGAAGGAGCATGGATACCCGATCGCGGTGAAAGCGTCTGCAGGAGGTGGAGGGCGCGGCTTCCGAGTCGCCAAAGCTGAAAATGAGCTCGAAAGCGCATTCACCGGAAGCGCTGGTGAAGCGGATCGGTATTTTGGCAATGCTGAAGTATATCTGGAGCGGTATCTCCACAACCCGAGGCATATCGAGGTGCAGTTGCTCGCCGACAGTTCGGGCAACACGATCTGGCTCGGGGAGAGAGATTGCTCAATCCAACGAAGGCACCAGAAGCTAATAGAGGAGTGCCCTTCTCCGGCGGTCGATGCGGACATGAGGGTGGCCTTGGGGGAGGCTGCGGTTCGGCTGGCCAGAGCCGTCGACTATCTGGGGGCCGGGACTGTCGAGTTCATGTTGACCGACGATAGTCGATTTTATTTTCTGGAGATGAATACGCGCATTCAGGTCGAACATACGATCACCGAACAGGTAACGGGGATCGATCTTGTCAAAGAGCAGCTCAGGATTGCCTCAGGTGTGCCCCTTTCCGTTCAGCAGGAGGACATTCGGATCAGTGGTCACAGCATTCAGTGCCGGATCAACGCTGAGGATCCGGGTTCTGACTTTGCGCCTACTCCCGGGACGCTGAAAGCGTTCGGCCCTCCTCTCGGGCCCAGGACTCGTGTAGACACCGGTATGGAAACGGGCTCGACGATCCTGCCGGCGTACGATTCCATGATTGCGAAAGTCGTCACCTGGGGACGAGATCGAAGCGAGGCGATCGCGACGATGAGTCGTGCGCTGCAGGAGTTTCGGATCGAAGGTGTCGCGTCGACCGTTGCCTTTCATCGGAATGTGATGAAACATCCGGCGTTTGTGGCCGGCTCGGCCACAACCTCATTTCTGCAAATGTATCCGGAAGTACTGCCTGCGGAACGGCACTCGTCCGAGAGTGCTCAAGCCGATTCCGCACCAGTCCGCGACGTCCTGGTCGAGGTCAACGGGAGGCGGCTAACTGTACGTCTTCATGATGATCTCGAGTTTCGGGGCCGTTCGCAAAACGGGCCTGCCGATCGAAAGGCGCCGAGGTCGAGATCTCGGTCCATCGGCCAGAACGCCCCATCGAGCAACGAGATCGTCAGTCCATTACAGGGAACGATTCTGAGAGTGGACGTGCATGCCGGCGATCAGGTGCATGCCGGCGACCTCATCTGCGTCGTCGAGGCGATGAAGATGGAGAATGAGATTACCGCTCACCGCGATGGCACAGTTGAGTCGCTCGATGTGCAAAGCGGATCCCAGGTGACAGTTGGATCCCGAATCGCGACGTTGCAGTAGCTGCGGGTTCTTTGCTCAGATAGCGGTTTTCAGAAACGTTTCAGCCTCCCCATACCCAACTGGGTGAGAGGCCGATTTTGCGTTGCCTTTGCCGCTTTCGCGCGCTATCCTGTGGATAACTATGGCCCGGAGTGGGGATAAGTGGGGCAATGTGTGGACAACCTCATCCTCGCCTCGGCTTGGGCAGCGATTGAATCGAAGGATGTGTGGTGTTCCTTGGGCGGTACTCGTATGCAGTGGACGGCAAGGGTCGATTGGCCATTCCGGCTCGATTTCGGGCCTCACTCGCGGGAGGGCTTGTGCTGACCCGAGGGCTCGATCGGTGCCTGACGCTGTATCCGCTCGAGGCCTGGATTCCGCTTGCCGAGCGAATAGACGCGTTGTCGATTGCCGATCCTGATGGACGGGCGTTCCGGAGGCAGGTTTTTGCCGAAGCTGCCGATTTGGAGCTCGATGGGCAGGGGCGTATTCTTCTCCCGGGCGCGCTACGGGCCTATGCTGGAATCGAGCGCGAGGCCGTGATTGTCGGCGTTCATTCCTTTGTTGAAATCTGGAATGCGGGAGAATGGGAATCTATGGCATCGGCCTCCCAGCAAGATGTCGACGCAATTGCGAAGAGACT
>JBGTJM010000277.1:0-3808 GCA_041745115.1 Thermomicrobiales bacterium | reverse complement strand
GGCGTGGATTTCGCCTGCCTGGAGGCTGAGGGAAACATCGTCGAGTGCCTGGGTCGCGCCGAAGCGTTTGGAGATATGCTCCATGGATAGCACGGTACGGGCGACGGGATGTGTCGCGAGCGGATGTTCCGGCTGCGGCTCAACTGCCGTTGCGGGCATTCGTCGTCCTTCGCTGTAGCGCAATCCGAAGGTGCCAACCGGGCGGTTCCCGCGGCACGATGCATTCTGGAATCGTGGCAAACCTACCACGCACGAAGTTGGCGCGCAACGCTCATTTGGTGAGCGAGAGCCCGATCAATTCGCCACTGATTTGATGCTGAAGCGATCTCCGTTTCCCACAATCCTGGCAGCCGAGTCCTATTCGGCCGACCGCGACATTGACCAGAAGTTGTATGTGCCGATATTGATCGGATTGACAAACACGCCCTGGATTTGGCGGCGAAACTGCACATTCCAGGGGATTTCGGCGTAGTACACAGCGGGCGGATCCTGCTCTGAGATGATCTGCTGGACCTGGGCCATAGCGTCGAGATAGGTTTCCTCATCCACTGCATCGCGGGCAACGAGCATCAGTCTGTCGACTTCCTCGTTGCAGTAGAAACCGGCATTCGATCCTGCTGAACCGCCTGACTCACAGGTGATTTGCGGGTAGAGGTGGTTCCAGGAGTCGTTGTAGTCCGGCCACCAGAACCAGGCCATCATGTTTGGTCGTTCCTCGACGGGAGCGTCTCCATACACGGTGGAAGTCATCGCCCCTGTATCGAGCTGGAGGATTTCGAGGTTGATGTCGAGCTGAGCAAGGTTGGCCTGGTATAGCTGGCCAATGATTTTGGGTTGCTCGATTCCTGTTTCGACGGCAAGGGTGAGTGTGGTGCCGGCCGCAACTCCTGCTGCCGCGAACAACTCGCGCGCTTTTTCGAGGTCGGTCTGATACTGGTAAGTTGCTGGATTGAATCCTCGAATGACCTCCCCAACTCCGCCACGCGACTGCCGAACCCGGCCGTTGTATACCCCTTGAATGGTTTCCTCGTAGGGAAACGCATAACACATGGCCTGCCGGGCTTCCGGGGATTCGAGCGGACCGGCGACGGCGAATGCGAAGTAGTCATTGCGCGTGACAAACTGGGTCAGCGTTGTGATGTCGGGATTTTGCTCTAGCTCGGCGATGGCCTCATATGTCAGCGAATCGACGATGTCGGCCTCACCGCGTTCCAGTAGCTGGCGGCGGGTCTCGTTTTCGGTCACGGTTCGAATGATGATCCGCCTGAAATGTGGCCCTTCCCAGCCACGCCAGTAGTCTTCGAACGCTTCCATCTCCAGCTCGTCGCCTGGATCGAATCGCACTATGCGGTATGGGCCGCTGCCGCAGCCTGTTGCGTTTGTCTGCGCCCAGAAGTGGCCCCAATCCCCGTCGGTGTCGTGTTGATCGCGCAGCAAGGCGGCGTTGACGATCAATGGACCGTAGGTCGAGGCGATTGCAGATTCAAAGAGTGGCTGCGGTTTGCCGAGATCGAATACCAGGGTGGAAGCGTCGGGTGCGGTGATCTGAGTTAGGTCTTCAACGAAGCGAGTAAGAACGCCAACTGGCCCGAGTCCCATCGTGAGAAAGCGCTCGAAGTTCAGACGGACCGCTTCGGCGTCGACTGGCGTTCCGTCGTGAAAGACGATTCCGGGCCGGATGTTAAATGTCCAGATACTGAGGTCATCATTCGCTTCCCAGGATTCGGCAACCAGACCCTCGAACTCGTCGGTCTTGTCTTCCACGAGGCCGATGAGACCTTCGTAGGCGCCGAGAATCGACATGACCGATCGGTAGTCGTAGGCCGAGTGTGGATCCAGATCAGACGGGGAACCATCGACCGCGACAACGAGTACGTCGTCGCTTTCCTGGTAGAGGTCGAGGATTGCTCTGCCTGCTGGACTGGTTGCAGCTGACACGGCTCCCGATTGAAATGAGGCTGCTAGTGCAGAAGCTGCTCCTGCGCTCTTGATCAAGGTGCGACGATTGATCGGAGATTGCTGTTCTGGTTTTCTGGTTGTCATGGTTCCCTGCTCCTTCAAAAGCGGTGCTCGCGGAATGTTTCGGGCCGGCGGTTGTGCTGGGCTGATAATAGCGCGTCGACGGTTGCAGAAATACGACGAGCAGTGGAGTATGCTGCGGCGGACTTGTGATCTAGCGGAGAAGGGAAACAACGAATCAATGCTCACGACACTGATAGGCCTACCAGTCGCTGAACTGGACACGCCAGCGCTGCTGATCGATCTCGATGCATTCGAATCGAATGTGAGCCAGATGGCGGCAGATATTGCGGATCGCGGTGCGAATTGGAGGCCGCATTCCAAGTCGCACAAGTGCCCGGCCATTGCGCACAAGCAGATCGCGGCGGGGGCGATTGGCGTAGCCTGCGCCAAGCTCGGTGAGGCCGAGGTGATGGCCGCGAATGGCGTGCGAGACATTCTGGTGCCGAACCAGATTGTTGGGCCGATCAAAGCACGCAGGGTGGCGGCGCTGGCTGGATACGCGGACATCTGTGTGTCGGTGGACAACGAAGTGAATGTGCGGGAGCTCGATGAGGCAGCGCTTCGCCACGGCACCCGGCCGCGAGCAGTGATCGAAGTGAACACCGGCATGAACCGGGCAGGGGTGGAGCCTGGCCTGGCGGCGCTCGAACTGGCCCGTACGATGTCCAGGTGCAAAGGTCTGAGATTCGCAGGGATCATGACCTGGGAAGGACATTGCTGGTCGATGCCGCTCGGCGAGGAGCGTGACGAGGCAATTCGGAAGGCGATGAGCCAAATGACCGAGACCGCTGAGATGATTCGGGCGGATGGGATTCCCGTGGACGTTGTCTCGGCCGGTGGCACCGCGACGTATCTGACGTCGGCGGGGATCGCCGGAATCACTGAGGTGCAGGCAGGCGGCGGGGTGTTTGGAGACATCGAATATCTGAGTCAGGGTGCAAACGTGAAGCCCGCAATGTCGCTGATGGTGCAGGTGACCAGCCGGCCGACCTCGACCAGAGTGATTACCGATGCTGGCCGAAAGACGATCGATCCCACCAACGAACCTCCTGTTGTCCGCGATCTGGATGTCGAGGATCAAAAGAGCTTTTCGGCCGAGCACGGGACGCTTCATTTGAAGACGCCTTCGGATTCGCCGAAACCGGGCGATCGCCTGTACTACTCGATCGGCTATTCAGATCAGTGCAACCATCTGCACGAAAACTTCTATGGAATCCGTAACGGGATCGTGGAGTGCATCTGGCCGATTCTCGGGCGAGGCAAGATTCAGTAGGACCTATCTGGCGTGAAGGCTATTTGGGGGATGGACGGCTGACTCGATGCGAAATCGGTCCAATTCGCGGTGGTAATGCTCGATTTCTGAGGCGATCCGGTCGGTCGACCAGCCGAGGTGCTGGCCGACGATGGGGGCAGCTGCCTGGGCGACGGGCGCACCAAGGCCAGGTGCATACGCTGTCATGGTTCTGCGGATGAGGGCGTCTGCAAGCGACGTGGCCATCTCGTGCCGGAAGGCGAAGAGCAGCTCGGCAAGGCATGTCGGTGATCCGGGTACCAGCGGATGGAATGCCTGAACATCGCTCATCGACTCGCTCATGATGTCGGCGGCGAATCCTCCATACCGACCTCGAAGGTGCTGTTGCACAGTGGCTGGGATGTCTGGATCGAGATTCGGGACGGTCTTTGCTCCTGGAAGCGGTCGATCGGTCGTGATGGATTTGGCGGAGTGGCCCAGCTCCTCACAGATCAGATCGACGGCGTGCTCGGCGAGGCTGCGATGGGTGGTGAG
>JBGTJM010000276.1:0-12710 GCA_041745115.1 Thermomicrobiales bacterium | reverse complement strand
TCTCTCGCGGCCTCACTGAGGCCCAGTTTGAGAGATATTCGCTTCCAGAAACATGCATAGCCGAGTGCGGCAGCGTCAGATTCGTTCATTTACTAACCTTCGTATTTGGGGAATGACATCGGCGAAAGCTCATCAACATTGCGGCCCGCCCAGTCTGCTGTTCCCATTCGGGGCCACATCCGCTCAGCTGCAGCCTGCAACGCATCAGTGGCGGCGTCCTGATCGATTCCCAAGACTCTGCCGGCATCCACACACGTCTCTCCAGCGACGATCACTGAGTGAAGATCCTCAGCCTGTGCGGAGTAAACAATGTTCTTGACGGGATCGCGCATGGGTGTCATAAACATGCTCTTGCCCTTCCAGAGAAGCAGATCGGCTTTGGCTCCCGGCGCGATGCGTCCAAGATCGTCCCGGCCAAGTGCCGTGGCTCCGCCAAGCGTCGCGGCATTGAAAACGTCGGCGGCCGTTGCGACTTCTGTTTGCCGGTCTGCGACCTTGCTGGCAACAGCAGTCCACCGCATCGATTCGATCATGCTCTGTGGGCAGGTGTCGGTTCCCAGGGTCATATTTACGCCGCGCTCGAGAAAGCGAGCGAACGACTCCATTATGATGCCGCGGCGAGCAAATACCCAGACGCAGTGCGCGACATTTGTGCCCGAGTCGGCCAGAATGGCGATGTCGTCTCCGTGATAGTTTGCCCAGGACGTGCCCGCGGTAATGATGGCGTGGCCGAGGATGACCTCTGGACCCAGGAACTCGATGCTATTGAGCCACTCTATGGGAGTCTGGCCAGTGCGCCGAGTGATCTCCTGGAACTCCGGAACTGACTGCGAGGCGTGGAGCGCGAGCGGCACGCCCAGATCGGCCGCGGCAGCCTTCGACGCCCGCAAGAGTGATTCAGTGCATGTGTCGATCTGGTAGGGTGTCAGGAATCCCCGGACTCGATCGTCGTGTTTGCCATTGACCTGATCGACAAAGCGAATGGCGTCGCGCATTGCGTCCTCACCGGCGGGCTCATCCCAGTCATATTTGACTTGGCGCCCGTCATCGCAGAACCAGCGGCCCGACCGATATCCCTGGCCCGCATAGAGCCTGAGTCCTGCCTGACCGGCGAGCTCCACGGCGTCATACCCTGAGTTTCCGAGTTCCATGACCGTGGTGGTGCCAGTCCGAAGAAGCTCTGCCATCGAAAACGCTAGACAAGCCCGAGTGGCTTCGTCATCCTGGGCAGCGCTACGGACCGGCAAATACTCGAAGAGACCAGAGAGGTAAAACTGGCGGCTGCCTCGATCTTCGATGAATGACTTGTCGAGTGGAGATCCGGCAAGATGGGCATGGGTGTTGATCAACCCCGGGGTGACTAACATGTCTGTACCGTCGACCGTATGGTCGACCTGCCCCTCGAAATGGCTCCCGACATGGATAATCGTGTCGTTCTCCCAGACAATCACTCCATTCCGCAAATGACGATGGCCTCCGTCGGCAAAAGCAATGATGTGTGAGGCGTTAATGAGCTTCCGAGTCATTCTGGGGCCCTTTCATGGAAACGCAGCAAATGCACTGTAGTTGAACGTACGCATATCTTCCTCTGTGACGAAGGAGCTGAGAGCGGGCAAGGAGAGGGGCGCTCAGCAAGCACGTAGCTATTGCTACTGACCTTTGCACAGTTTTGTCGGATTATATCTGTGCAAAGCATTTGCACAGCATCCACAGTGAGAGGGTGCTGGTCCAGCGGAAGGTCCGCTGGATAGGCAATAATCAGGGAGGTTCACAGTGGAATCACGGTTTCGTTCAATTACGCGTCGAGGACTGCTCGCAGCAGGTCTCGCTCTCGGACTGGGGCTTGCGGCGCCAACGTTTGATGCTTCGGCTCAAACTGACGACGCTCGAGTTCGAATCACACATGCATCCCCCGATGCTCCATCCGTCGACATCTGGGTGAACGGCGAGCCGGCAGTGATCGATCTCGCGTTCGGTGAGACGACCGGCATCATTCCTCTTCCGGCTGGGACGTACGATATCGACGTAACGCCAACCGGTAGCACTGATCCCGATATCGATGCAGTTATCTCAGCGTCACTGTCTCTCGAGGCAGGGGTTGGCTATGAAGTCGCAGCGGTCGGATATGTTTCTGAAATCGGCGCCCAGATCTATTCTCTGGACCTTTCGCCGTTGACGGAAGGCAACACTCGCGTTCAGATCATCCACGCCTCTCCCGACGCACCAGCTGTCGACATCATCGTCAATGGTGGAGCGGCTGTAGAAGGCTTGACGTTCCCGGACGCCAGTGGCTACCTTGAAATCCCGGGTGGCTCCTACGACATTCAAGTGGCAGTTTCGGAGACCGGTGACATCGCCCTGGATCTGGGCGCCGTCACCTTCGAGGCTGGACAGGTCTACGCAGTGTTCGCAATCGGACAGGTTGGCGACGGTTCTCTGACCGTTTTGCCGCTCGGCGCTGCTGCTGATACTGCGGCCGGTGGCGAGTCTGCGGCCGCTGAGGCAGCCGGTGCGGGTGGAACTGGCGAAGCTGCACACACTGTTCCTGCAACAGGTGTTGGCTCGATGAGTGACACCAGCGCTTCGATGTTCGGTTTGTTTGCTGCGGCGGCTGCTCTCGGAGCCGCAGGCGTGGCCCTTCGACTTCGAACCCCGGCGGTTGCTCGACACCGCTAATCTTCTTCTCCTTTCTCGAAACGGCAGCCGGACGGATTCGTCTGGCTGTCGTTTTTCATGTCATTTTGTGAAGTATTTCATGGCCCATCGTAAGATCATGAGGAGATGTGCTCAGGCATACGAGGTGATAGGTCTTGGAAGATCGTCAAAGCATCTACTGCCAGCAATGCGGAGGAGCAACGGTTCCGGCGGACGTGGACGGCAGGCTGCGGCCAAGATGCGTGGATTGCGCTTCGATCACCTACTTCGATCCAAAGTTGGCGGTAGCGGTCATCGTTTCGCGGGATGGGGAAATCCTGCTTGGCAAACGGGGTCCCGGAACTCGGGAGGCTGGGAGGTGGAGTTTTCCTGCAGGGTTTGTGGAGCGTGGTGAGCGAGTTGAGGTTGCCGCGGCTCGGGAAGCTCGCGAGGAGGTAAACCTCGAGGTTGAGGTTGGCGAGATTTTGCTGCTCGTGTCGTACGAAGGGGAAGCCGTCGTGCTGGCGGTGTATCTCGCGGCGAGTTTCGAGGGCGTACCAGCCGCAGGAGACGACCTAGTTGACGTTGGATGGTTTAGTCCAGACGGGCTGCCGGACCTGGCGTTTCCTCACGATCAGGAAATCATCGATTCCTGGGTAAGATCGACTGAAATCGAACCTGGAGCTTGAGCGGGTATGCAGCTCGGGAAGTGACCTGCGCAGAAATTTCGTCAAACCATCGTGATACACTGCCGTACCGTTGATGCTGGCGGGAAGACCCCACCGATCTCAGGAGGAATCTATGGAACTCATCGGTGAGCACACTTTCAATGCGCCGCGGCAGCGAGTCTACGATTTTTTGCTGGACCCTGAGATTCTGCAGCAGTGCTTGCCTGGCTGCGAAGCGCTCGATCGGATTGGTGACGACGAGTACACCGCATCTATGAAGATCGGCATCGCCATGATCAAGGGCACATTCAACGGCAAGGTGAAGATCACCGACAAAGTTTCCCCCGAGAGCTACACCATGGAAGTCGAAGGTAGTGGTCCGCAAGGGCAGGTATCAGGTGTTGGCAAACTGACGCTCACTGAAACCGATGGGGTAACGACTGTCCGGTACGAAGGCACTGCGAATGTGCGAGGCACGATTGCGCGCGTCGGTGCTCGAATGATTCAGCCAGCAGCCCGCACCATTGTGGGACAATTTTTCGGATGCCTGGAAGGCAAAGCGGTGCCGGGTGAGTAGCTGAAATAGCCATCTGAGCTCAACCATACGAACGGGAGGGATTGTTGAACACAGTATCGGTGTCAATCACAGTGAACGGTCAGAAGAGAGAAGCGGAAGTAGAAGCACGCACACTTCTTGTGCAGTTGCTGCGCGATAATCTGGGTTTGACCGGCACTCATATTGGATGTGAGACCAGTCAGTGCGGTGCTTGCACCGTACTGGTGAATGGAGTGGGCACGAAGTCATGCTCAGTTCTGGCGGCTCAGGTCGATGGGCAGGAAGTTACGACGATCGAAGGGCTTGCGCCGCGGGGTATGCTCCATCCAATCCAGCAAGCGTTCTGGGACGAGCATGGCCTGCAGTGCGGCTATTGCACCCCGGGCATGATCCTGACGACGGCGTCATTGCTGGCGCGCAACTCCGATCCGACCGAAGAGGAGATTCGGCATGAGCTGGATGGCAATCTGTGCCGGTGCACCGGGTATCAGACGATCGTCAGTGCCATACAGAAGTCGGCCCAGCTTGTTTCTCAGGGCGCAACGCCAGTACCAGTAGACCAGGCGTAGCGGGACTTCGGTTTGCTTGCAGCGGGGTTCGCATGGAGACTCATGCAATTGCCCCTTCGGATTAGTCGAGGACAATGAACAGTACTGATCTCGCATCTTTGGTCAACTTCTTTTTCACCGTTCTGACAATTATTGTCTTCGGGCGTGCGTTGCTCTCCTGGTTCGATCCGGGGATGAAATCGACGCTAGGGCAGTTGCTCTTCAAGATTACTGAGCCCTTGCTTGCCCCGATTCGTCGGATCATGCCGTCGATGGGTGCAATCGATCTCTCCCCAATCATTTTGCTGATCGGCCTTCAGTTTCTCAGGACCGTACTTGTTTCGGCGATTCAATAAGTCGCCCGCAAGCAATGCGAAGAGCCTGAACCTGTGTTGCGGTTTGCCATCGGTGCGACTCTTTCGTCGGAGAGATGACACGCATGAACGACACAAAGTGGACTCAATACTTTCAGGATCGCCAGGCTGAACACCTTGAAGAGCTGTTCGCGTTTCTTCGTATTCCCAGTGTGAGCGCGCTTCCGGCGCACGAGAGAGACATGAGCCGGGCCGCCGAGTGGGCAGCTGCCCGACTGAGAAAAGCAGGCGTGCCGGAAGTCGAAATACTGGATACCGGCGGGCATCCTCTGGTCTACGGTCGCTGGCAAGTCGACGCCGATCTTCCTACAGCAATGATCTACGCGCACTACGATGTTCAACCGCCAGACCCGCTCGATCTCTGGACCACCCCGCCTTTTGAGCCAGAAATCCGGGATGGTCGAATCTTTGGCCGGGGAGCAGGAGACGACAAAGGTGGATTGCTGACGACAATCCTCGTAGCTGAAGCGTTTGCAACGCTTTCCGGCGGTCCCCCAATCAACCTGGTGTTCTTTTTTGAGGGCGAGGAGGAAATAGGGAGCCCGTCGGTGACTCCGTTTGTGCGGCGCGAGCGAGACAGGCTTGCGTGTGACTTCGTGATCAGTGCGGATGGGATGATGTGGAACGAATCAACTCCATCGCTGATGGTGTCGATGAAGGGCATTGCCGGCTGCGAAATCGAACTGACAACTGCATCGACTGACGTGCATTCAGGACTATTTGGTGGAAGCGTGCGTAACGCCGCCCAGGCTATGGCTGAACTGGCCGCGTCGTTCCACGATCGAACCGGTCGCGTCTCCGTTGAAGGATTCTACGATCGAGTCGTGGACCTGAGTCCTGCCGATCGGCAGGAGATAGCCGATGTGCCGTTCGACTCTGACGCCTACTTTGGCGCGGTAGGCACAAAGCCGGAGTGGGGTGAGCCCGGCTACTCACCGCTGGAACGTCTCTGGGTACGGCCAACACTGGACATCAATGGAATGTGGGGTGGATTCCAGGGCGATGGCTCGAAGACCGTCACTCCTGCGAAGTCACACCTGAAGGTGACCTGCCGACTCGTACCGGATCAGGAGCCTGACGAAATCGTGGAGCTATTAAGAGCTCATGCAGAGCGATTCACTCCGGCTGGTTGCGAAATGATGTTTCGACCCATGGCCGGCTCGGCCCTTCCCTATGCCGTGCCGCGAGATCATCCGGCGCTCCTGGCGGCAGGACAGACACTTCGGGAACTGTTCGAACAGGAACCAGCCGTCGTGAGGATTGGTGGAAGCATTCCCATTGCAGAGGTGTTCAAGCGTGAGTTGGGTGCGGAGATGATTCTCTACGCATGGAGCTTGCCTGCCTGCAATGCGCATGCACCAGACGAGTGGTACCGGGTCGATGACTTCCGGGATGGGGCGATCGCCACCTGTGCTTACCTTGAAAAGCTCGCCGGAATCAGGTTTCACAAGACGTCCGTTCAAGGATGACGAGAACGGAACGCACCTCTCGTTCCGAACGTCGAAAATCGCTATGGCATCTGCACAGCTTCGGCCGGCTTTTCGGGCGCGGAGAACCCGACTATTTCCATCAAGCGCAATGCGTTTGTTGATGTCGCTGGCCCGAGTTTCAGCTTGTAATCGAACACCATCTGGGGACCACCGCTTCCGTTCGAGAGCGTTTCAGAGAAGTGGACATTTCTGGCACGACTCCTCAATTCGGGCGAATCTGCCAGCTGCAGGTCATGCGTTGAAACAGCACCGATAGCATCCAGGTCGATGAGCTGGGAAATGATGTGTCGCGCTGCGATTTGACGTTCCGCCGAGTTCGTCCCCTGCAGGATTTCGTCGAGCAGGTAGCAGAATTGGTTCCCTTCGCTGCTCGCACGTTCGGCCGCTGAGTGGACTGACTTGAGTCTCATAAGCTCGGCCATATAGTACGAGACGCCTTGTTCCAGCGAATCGGTCACCCTCACACATGTCCAAAGAGTGGTCGGAGGCAGCCGGAGACTGGATGCGCAGGTTGGTCCGCCCGCCTGGGCCAGAACGAGGTTGAGTCCGATGGATCGTAGCATCGTACTCTTGCCGGCCATGTTCGAACCCGTCACGAGCAAGAAGGCTCCGGCCGGACCGACCTCAACATCGTTTGGCACCCGCGTTGATTGCGGGATGAGCGGGTGACCAACCGCCAGGCCGGTGATTGTCGGCTCAGACTGGGCTATGACTGGGATGGTCCACTCTGGGTTGTCATAGGTGAGCGTTGCCAGAGCGGACAGCGCTTCGAATTCGCCGATCGTCGACAACCAGTGGCGAACCTGCTTGCCATGGCGTTTTTGCCAGCGCTCGAGTGCGTGGAGGACATGGATATCCCAACCAAACAGGGCCTGGAGTGGCAGGTGACTAAGCGCCGAGTTCGGTACGGCCCAGCTTACGATGCTGCCTAGCTGTGCAACCGTATGATGGGCGGGTTGGTGATGTGCGTCGAGCTTGGCGTGAAGTGCGTCGAGGAGTCCAGATTCGCGAGGTGCATGCACAAGGTGCGCGAGAATTCCTGAGTAGGATTTCATAGCATCTTGCTGAGAGCGAGCGGCTTCTATTCTGTTGCCAATGACTGGTCGACTCGCATAGTGCAGCAGGATATTGGCGAGCAGCGGAACCATGACCACCTCGGGTGGAATGACCCGGCCGATTGCCAGTACAAGCGTGACGATTGTTGCTGCCAGTCCGGTCCGTGCCAGCCAGGTTAGCCATTGCCGGCTTTCCAACGCGAGATCGCCCTCGGACCATTCGAGAAATGGTGATGGGTCATCTGTCTGCAGGCCGGTCGAACGCCCTGCCAGTTCCAGTTTCTGACGCCAGTCAAGCAAAGGGGCGAGTTCTTGCACAGCTTGCTGACGATCAGCGATCGATTCGATGTCAGTGGGTGCGAGGAGCCATTGCCGAAGCTCTGCGTGCCCCATCGTCGTGGAGGTCGTATCGAGAAGATGAAGGAGCGATCCATGCCCGATGAGATCCAGATCCACGGCATACGGATGACCCGGATCGGCAGGCTCGCTGTCTCGAAGTGGCAGCGATGCCCAATCGCGTTCGAGTCGCGCTAGCGATTCGATCTGAATATCCAGCAGGACCTGGCAGTTTTCGCGTCGGGACTTCGCACGTCGATACCAGACAACGAGCACGGCGAATATGGCGGCACTTACGACTGTAGCAACGACCGGGATGGGGGCCGGACGGAGAATGAGCCAAAGTGCTGATGTCGCAACTGTGGCTGCCGACACAAGCCTAAGGTTGGCAATGCGATCGAGGTTGCGTTGGAGTGTCTCCAGCTCTAGCCTGAGCGAAGCTTCCAGTTGAGAATATGCCTGTTCCGGAGTTGATTGAAAGGCATTCATTCGTGCTGCGATGCGCTCGCATCTCGACGGAGTGACCGGTCAGCGCCGACCGCGACCTGATCTTCGAGTTGAATTTCGGAGTCGGGTTCCATTCGCGTAGGAGTCAGACTGTAGTCAGCACCTTCGAACCCTGGAAGCGCCTCCTGCACGAGAGGATGTTCTGGATTGAGTTCCGTCGTGATCAATTCCTGATTCTGACCATTGAGTGTTTGGCGCTTGGTGAGGATGCCCTTGCGAAGCAGTTCCATGACCTTGGCTTCGATATGCTCCGATGGAAGGAGATTTCGATCCAGAAACCTCCACAAGGTGCGGCTCATGTGACTCTGGGTAGGGACGAATCCATCATGTAGCTGACGAACATATCGGTCGATTGCTCGAATGACCTCGATGTCAACATCGGGCACGGGTTCGAGCTCGAGAGGATCCTCTTCACCCGCTGCCGCGACGAGATCCGGGCTGATCGAGCCCGGTACGCCGCAAATGACCACTCGTTTGCCGAGTCGGTTCCTCAGTGTGGTTACAACGCGAATGAAATCCTTGTCGCCAGTAAAGAGCAGAAACGTCCTGATGTCGGGACGGGCGAGGGCCGTATTGATGATGTCGAGTGCGAAATTGAGGTCAGATCTTGAGACGATTTTTTCGCGTCCCTGCTGATCAACAGCCCGCTTGGCCGGATAGTGCTGGGATTCGAATCCAGCCACATCGAGCCGCGTGCGGACTTGCTGAGGATGCTGGTCGAAATCGGCGTATGCCCTTGCGACGGCCATCAGACCGTAGTCGAGCGCTTTGTCGCGCCATGTAAGTGGATCAGGTTCCCGGCCAAGGGAGTTGATTGTGGAATAGCGAATGTTCTCGAAATCTACGAATGCTGCGACTTCGGCGGCCTGATTCGTGGCGGATGCATTGTCGAATTTTTCCAATTGCTGAACATGTTCAACCATGCTGGAGGTCCTCCAGGGACGACCAACGATGAGGCACCGGCTTGTGTGTGAGCAACTAAAGATGGAAAATCACCGCGGTCTGCGGTCATTATTTCGCTTAACACAATGACTTGGGTGCGCACCATTCGTTTCGCCATTACATGACGATCAGGAGCAAACTGATCGCTCGTGGACGGACTCACATGCAACTAACGTTCCGCCCAAATCAGTCTATCACGGGCGTTTGAGGGCGGATCACTCTTGCACACCAATGCCCACTATTGCTGCGCCGACGACACCAGCGTTGTCTCCGAGCGCTGCCCGGACGATCGACACCGACGCCCCAGGGCCTGGTAGCGATTCGCGTCTGGCGTGTTTTGCTGCATTGCTGAATAGCATCGGAACCGATTCGATCACTCCGCCGCCTAGAATGACGCGAGCCGGGTTGATCAGGTTTATTGCTGAAGCCAGCCCGAGCCCGAGGTAGTAAGCGGCGTCGTTGACCATGTCAATGCAAAGTTCGTCTCCGGATTCTATTGCGCGGGCCAGAATCCCCGAACGAATTGCCGTGCCCCCGGGCGCAGCCCTCTGCAGCTCCGGGATCATCTCACGCAAGCTCGATGGATGACCTCGCTTCACCTCTCCGATGATGGCTTGAGTGATTGCCGTTCGCGACGCGTACGCTTCGAGATGACCCCTCCCCCCGCAGCCGCATATCCGGCCATTTGCGTGAATCACCAGATGCCCGATTTCGCCGGCGGAACCCGATGCGCCTCGCAGCACCTGGCCATTCTGGACCAGGGCACCGCCAACGCCGGTGCCGACAAAAACGCAAAGAAACAGATCAATGCCGTTTCCCGCGCCAAATCGCGACTCACCGATAGCTGCGATCTGCACATCATTCAGCAACGTGGTGTTTACCTTGTACCGGTCACTGATCAGACCGGCAAGCGGAAGATCGACGGTGGCCTGGCTCAGATTTGGTGCACCGAGCAACACGCCAGTTTCACTGTCCACCTGCCCGGCGATGCCAATACCAATCCCGCCAATTCGGCGTTTCTTCGAAATACCGGCGTCTTCGATGGCGTCGTCGATCGTTCCGATCAGCCGGTCGACGAGCTGGTCCGTCGTGTCGTTCGCATTCGTTCGCTTTTTGGACGAACCCAGGATCTCGCCGGTTGTGACGTCGACAACCGATGCAAGAACCTTTGTCCCGCCGAAGTCGACGCCAATCGCAAGTTTGGTGGCCAAAACATCCTCCGAGTCAGATGCACTGAGCAAGCTAGCGGCAGCCTATCTGGAATACCTGGACGAGAGATCGCATCAGACAAACTATCCTTGTAACACGTTGACCCAGACCGTAGCGTACTCGCTGAGGTTCTTGCCAGTAGTCGTTCCCGGAAGTTGATGATGAGCGTAGCGAGGCATGAACAAGATACCTGAGCACTGGAAGGGCGATGATGTTCCGTTCTGGAAGATGAATGGGTCCGGCAACGACTTTATTGTTGTGGACAATCGAACGGCGCGCTTGCCGGAGGAACTCATCGCTACTTGGGCCAGGCAGGTGTGCAGACGGCGGCAGTCCATTGGCGCCGATGGGGTGGTGTTAATCGATAGACTGGAGCCAGATAGTCCGGCCGGAGCTGCGTTTCAATGGCGCTATTTCAATGCCGACGGAAGCGTCGGTGAAATGTGCGGAAATGGCGCGATGTGTGGGGCGCGATTCGCGATCGAGACTGGTATAGCACCTAATCCTTGTTCGTTTACGACCATGAGTGGCATTGTTGAGGCGTCTATGACCACGGACTCGAACGGATCGATGGTCTCGCTGTCGATACCTGACACAGGACCAGTGACAGCAGAGATCAGCATTGACATGCTTGGCACATCGATCACCTATCGATCGGTGAGCGTCGGTGTGCCGCATACCGTGGTGATCGTCGACGACGCTGATGCGTGGCCTGACGATGGGAAGTTCGTCGTGTGGGGCCGTGTCATTCGTCAGCATGTGAATTTCGCGCCTTCGGGAACAAATGTGAATGTTGTCTCGACAACGCCAGATGGTCGACTGAGAATGAGGACCTATGAGCGAGGAGTTGAGGCTGAGACCCTGGCCTGCGGAACAGGGGCCGTTGCAAGCGCGCTGGTAGCGGCCGAAATCGGATTGATGCACCCGCCCGTTCAGATCGCAACTTCAGGTGGCGGCAACCTGGTCGCTGATTTCGTGATCGAGAATCGCTGTGCAACATCAATCCGCTTGCAGGGCCCCGCAAATGTGGTGGCAAAGGGACTGATCCACTCCGACGCCTTGCAATGATGAAATGATCGGGAGCCGAGTTGATGGACGAAAATGAGCAGGAACAATCTGAGCGTGAGCCGTCTGCTGATGAGCAGGTGTCATCGAGCCGTCAGCGAACGATCGTAGCCGCATTGTTGACGATTGCGGTGGTTGCCATTCTGGCACTGGCGATCAACTCAGGCAGCAACGGCAGCAACCCCGAAGAGCCACCGCCGGCTGCTGAAACGAATCCGACCGTCAGTGAGTCAGTGGATATGGGTGCCGAGGGGGACGAAGAACTTGGAAGTCTGCAGGTCACCGGTTACCTCTGTCCGTCCGCGTCGGCAACTGAAGCAGCCTGTACCGATGGAGGTGCTGTGGAAGTGACGGGCGCGTCGTTGCGGCTGGAAGACGGAAGAGTGTTCACGCTTGACGGCGTTGATCGACAGCCGGATGGGAGCTATGCCTGGTTGAACATCCCGATTGGGTCGTATTTGCTCCTTGCGGAAGGGCTCGAAGGGCCCGACCTGACGGCGGTTCGCGATGTTGGCGGCTCAACAGGAGTGACGACTGAAGGATGGCAGATCGGAAATCAGGATCCGAATCAACCGGCAATCATCCAGATATTCTTTGTTCCGGATGTCGCAGAAGGCGAAGCCGCTGGCTAGGCGCCGGCGTGCGTTGTGCGGGGCCAGGAGCACGAAATGGCCAAATCAGCGGCTGCCGGCAGTGACTGAAGCCCGATGCTGAAATGTGGAGTCTCCAAGGATCAAGTCCGTGGTTGACAGAGATCGGATGGCTTCCTAGACTGGTACTCAATATTTGACTATTCACTGATTGAAACATGGGGGAGAAACTCTGCATGGTCCGTATGTCGAGGGTTCTCCCGCCGTTTGCCGCAGCTTGTTTAGTTATTGTGATCGTTGCATTGATGGCCATTGTTCGATTCGACGCGGGAGTGCCTCAGGCAGGCGCGCGGGACGACGCCACGCTGACGATCTCAGCAGCGTCTGATCTCACGTTCGCATTTGAGGAACTGGGAGCGCTGTTCGAGGAAGAAACAGGCATCAAGATCGCATTCAACTTTGGATCGACTGGCCAGCTCGCGCAGCAGATCGAAGCTGGTGCACCCGTCGATATCTTCGCAGCAGCCAATGTGTCATTTATCGAAGAGCTCGATGAGGCGGGACTTATCGTGCCAGGCTCGGATCAACTGTACGCTCGTGGCCGGATTGTGGTCTGGTCTCGGGCTGACAGTCCCTTACGATTCGACGAGTTGGCCGACATTGCAGATGCATCAGTCGAGCGGATCGCCATTGCAAATCCGGATCACGCTCCATATGGATTCGCAGCCAGGGAAGC
>JBGTJM010000275.1:0-3129 GCA_041745115.1 Thermomicrobiales bacterium | reverse complement strand
AATGGAGCGTCTTTTCGTCGTCCTGGTTCAGACTCTTCTTGACGAGGCGAAGACCAAGTCCGTCGGTGTAGAGCGAGTGGGCCTGATCCAGATCGTCAGTGTGGCCTGTGACATGGTGAATGCCCGAGATCGTCATTTCCGGCGTGATCTCTGGAACCGGGTGTTGGTAGGTTTGTGCTGCGATCTCGGCCTCGTTACGCCCCCCTGGCAATCGACTCGAATCCGGAATCATCAATTCCTTCCCCAGGGCATCAGCAGGCTCGTCGATAGCGAAGCCAGGTCCTTCTGTTGCCATTTCCAGTACCTGGCCGTCCGGATCAGTGAAGTAGATGCTGGAGAAGTAGCCTCTGTCGTACGGCCCGCTGACCTTCACCCCATGATCGGTCAGCCGCCGCTTCCACTTCAGCTGGACAGTCTCATCGGAGATCCCCAGCGCGACATGATGAACCCCGCCGATGCCAAACCGTCCCCGCGTGGAATGTGGCCACTCAAAAAACGTAAGCAACGTGCCGGGATCGGCTCCTGGATTCCCAAAGTACAGATGGTACGTTTCTGGCAAATCGAAATTTACCGTCTTCTTCACCAGCGACAAACCCAGGACGTCTCGGTAGAAATTCAGCGTTCGCTGAGCGTCAGACGAAACCATCGTCACATGATGGAAGCCCTCGGTAACAAGGTTTGGCATTGTCGACCTCCCAACGTTGTATGGCCTACTGGGTAACCGCTATACGGGCCAGAGGTTGAGCTCCTGTGTCCACGCCCCCTCCGGCAACTGCAGGAGATATACCACCGCACGCGCCACGTCGTCTGGCTGAAGATACCGACGACCTTCCCTGCTGCTCCGGCGTTTTTCATCCAGAGTGGTTCCTCCGAATGTGGTCATGATCGAACCTGGCACAACGGTGCTCACCCGGATGCCATCAGGACCGAGCTCATCGGCCATTGACTGCATGAATCCCATCAACCCGAACTTCGACGCGCTGTATGCCGCGAGATTCGCATAACCCTGCTTGCCAGCACCGGACGAAATGGCCACGATCGAACCCCCTCCACATGAGCGCAGATGAGGAATCGCCGCTCGCGAGGTCAGGAATGCACCAGTCAGATTTGTCCGAATCGTCGCTTCCCAATCAGAGGTCGGATAGCTCTCGACTGGACCAAAGATTCCGATTCCGGCACACATGACGACCGAATCCAACCGCCCACACTCGACTGCAATCCTCCCAACGGCGGCTCCGATCTGGTCCTCAATGCCAACATCGGCGGTCGCCATGACCGCCTTGCCTCCCGCCGCCTTGACCAGATTGGCACTTTCCTCGAGCGTTTCGGCCGATCGACCCACCAGACCGACCATCGCTCCGAGCTCCGCCATCGCAACGGCGACCGCTCGCCCAACGCCGGCGCCCGCCCCAGTGACCAGACAGACACGATCAGGCATTTTCAGGTCGTTGAATGAGCCCTGCCAGAAACGTGAGGATCACGCTGCACCCACTGCGGGCGGTCAGATCTCGCACATCCCTCGTCGGATCGATTTCCACGACATCGAGCCCCTGAACTCTGGGATCCAGCCCAGCCGCAAAGACCGCCTCCAGCAACTGCCAGGCCGAGAGCCCTTCAGGTGACGCCGCAGACGTGCCAATCGTGTACGGGTAGGCCAGGCAATCGATGTCCACGCTCACGTAAACAACGTCGGTGCCATTCCCAGCACGATGCAACGCTTCACCCATACACGACTCGATGCCGCGCCTTTGAATCTCTCGCCCACTGATGACAGTAATCCCCTGATCGATACACCATTGATGATAGGGCTGCGCATTCATGAATCCGTGGATTCCAAGCTCGACCACATTCCGGCCTTCGACCTGGTCCAATCCCTCCACAATCTGCCGGAACGGCGTGCCATTGTGCGGGCCGTGCTCAAAGTTTCGAACATCCAGATGTGCATCGATGTTGATCACCCCGATCCGCTTGCCCGCATGCGCACGCGCAAACCCTCGCACCGCCGATGCAGTAATCGAGTGATCACCGCCCACAATGATCGGAACGAACATGTCCGAGCATGTCAGCGCTCCGGAGACTGCTTCTTCGATGTGCTGGTGAGCAGCAGCAACGTCGGTCAGGTGACCAGCAATGTCTCCGAGATCGCGGACCTTCAGCGACTGGATATCGGCGCCCCAGTCGGGCGAATAGGTGGTGTTGTACCGGAATGCCATGCGAACCGCTTCGGGCCCACCTGCAGCACCCGACGCCGAAATCGACGCAGACGAATAGGGAGCCCCAATCAGACCGGCATCGATCTTCTCGACGAAATCCCACTCAGTCATCCAGTTGCTGATTCGCACCTCCTGGCTATCCTGCCAGGGAGCACGCTTCAACACGGAGGCAGGGTTCAGATACGGAACTCGATCACGGTTTCCCACAGTTTCCCCTCCCGCGGTGAAGTATTTCAGGCTCGAAGTGGCTCAACCTCGTCTTGCTCACAAGGTACATTCAGCCAGCCAGATTTGAATGGCTCAACTTTGTGCTCGTGTGGCACAAAACGATGACGCCAGATACATCCATTGTCATTTCCGAGAAGGTGCAGCGATACGGAGGTGTCGGCTGAGGTCGTGGTTACCTGGTGGATGTCCGTCTCAGGCAACAATTCGTACAGGTCACCTGGGGCGAGTGATCGCTGGATCGACACCGTGAGTTCAGCAGTTGACTCATCCGCTCCATCGTCCGTTCGTGCGAACACCGTTTCGTCCTGTTCTCCTCGATAAAGCCCGACCAGTCCCCACGCGAGATGGTCGTGTACCGGAGTCGATGCGCCTGGCGGTACCACCAGACTGGAAAAGGCCAGCCCACCGTCACCAGATCGGTAGAGCAGCCACATCCCGATACCGCTTCCCATCCCGCTATTGAGCTTCGGCTCCATGAACTCGTCGGGCAGCCAGCCAGGCTGACTCAGCAATTCATCGAAAAGCGGCGTAACACGCTCGACGATCAGCCGGGAATCATCGACCGACGTTCGGATAGCGTTGACTGCCTCGATGAACTCGGACAGTACTGGATGGTCGACGTAGTACTCGTCGATTCCAGATGCCGGGGGAGGAATAGGCTGGCACATAAACAGAACCTTTCTCGGAT
>JBGTJM010000274.1:0-2142 GCA_041745115.1 Thermomicrobiales bacterium | reverse complement strand
CCGCGATTGAATGCTGCAGGACGGATTGGTGATCCGCATCTTGGTTTGCGGCTTCTTGTGACCACTGATATCGCGGAAGCGAGGACAATCGCAGGTCACCTCGAACGCCTTAACAGGGAGCGGCGTGTCCACACAGACCGGTTGGAGCAAATGGTGTTCGAGAGGATCGACGCTGCCGGAAGGATTGACCCTTTGATCATCGAGCACGATCGATCCTGGAAGGAGGGGATTCTGGGATTGGCCGCAGGCAGGCTGGCAGAGCGCACGGGATATCCGGTCATTTTGCTGGGGGGTGAGGACGATCTGGCAACAGGCTCCTGCCGTTCGGTGCCAGGACTGGACATCCACACCATCATATCCAGGCATCGTGGTTTGCTGACCCGATTCGGGGGGCATACGCAGGCAGCTGGTTTGACCATTCAAGTAGACGACATCGGTGCTTTTCGGGACGCATTGCTGGCTGATATCAACAAGATGGACGTCGAGCTCCCGGTCGACGGCCGATTGTGCATTGACGCCGATTTGCGGCCCGAAGATGTGACGATGGACATGGCGAGACTGATCATTCGGCTGAGCCCATTTGGGAACGACAATCCGGAGCCGGTTTTTCGTCTCAGAGGTGTGCATTTCAGCAGTTGGGAAACAATGGGTCAGGACAAGTCGCATCTGAGACTGAACTGGAGCGTCCCCTCCGGGACGGTGCGCGCTCCGTTTTTCGGGGCGGCGCATCGGATACCGGAGCTCAATACTCGATCCCCGTTCGACGTCGCGTGCACGCTGTCGCTATCTCGCTGGAATGGAGCAACGCGCCTGGACGTGAAGGTTCTGGATTTCATCGAAGCCGCAGCCACCGAACAGTAGCGGCGTGGGTGCTCAGGCTGATTCGACGGTGCCGATCAACGGGGGGTATTCAACGCGATCGGATTGGTAGCTGGGCACATTGGTTGCAACGAGCTCGAAGTCTTCCCCCATTGTGCCGGCCTGTTCGTCGTCCAGTACGATCGCCGCAGCGATGACTTCATCCATGCCCGAGACGAAGATGATTTCCATGTCATTTCGGACATTGTCGGGAATCTTGGACAGGTCTCGCCGGTTTTCATGCGGCAAGATAAGTCGGCGCAGCCCCTGCCGGTGAGCGGCGAGAGCTTTGTCCTTAACTCCGCCAATTGGGAGTACGCGGCCACGCAGCGTGATTTCACCAGTCATGGCGGTGTCGTTTCGCACAGGCCGACGAGTCACCGCCGAGATAAGAGCGGTGGCCATCGTTATGCCGGCTGAAGGGCCGTCTTTCGGTGTTGCGCCTTCCGGCAGATGGATGTGAATGTCGAGTGATTCCTGGAAGTTGACGGGAATCTTTAGTTGCTCCGCACGGGAGCGGGCGTAGGAGAGGCCAGCCCGGGCGGATTCCTGCATGACATCGCCGGCGCTACCAGTGATGGTGAGACCTCCTTTGCCAGGCATGGTGGCGACCTCCACCGGGATCAATTCGCCGCCAACCTCGGTGGTGCCCAGACCAATGGCGACGCCGATCTGGCTGTCACCGATGTCCAGACCGAGGCTGAACCGCTTTGGACCGAGGTACGACTCGATCATTTCCTCGGTGATGTCGAAGGTCGACGCGCTGCCTCGTACGACTTCGCGCACGGTCTTTCTGCAGATGGCGGCCACGTCGCGTTCGAGTTCTCGGACCCCGGCTTCTCGTGTGTATCCGCGAACGAGTGTCCGCCAGACCGGCTCGCTGATAGTCACGGAGTCTTCTGGCAACGCGTGATCCGCCACTTGCCGAGGTAGCAGGTATCTCTGCCCAATCTCGATCTTCTCGTCTTCCGTGTAGCCGGAGATCTCAATCAGCTCCATGCGATCACGCAGTGGCCGAGGCACCTGCTGAAGATAGTTCGCGGTGGTGATGAAAAGAACATGCGACAGATCGTAGGGAAGGTCGAGAAAATGGTCGGTGAACATTCGGTTTTGCTCTGGATCCAGGACCTCGAGCAGCGCTGCGGCCGGGTCGCCTCGAAAGTCAGCCGAGAGTTTGTCGATTTCATCAAGCAGGATCAGTGGATTGACCGTGCCTGCCTGTTTCAGCGCGCCGATCATCCGACCTGGCATCGCGCCGATGTACGTGCGGCGGTGGCCCCGAAT
>JBGTJM010000273.1:0-2675 GCA_041745115.1 Thermomicrobiales bacterium | reverse complement strand
TTCAGGGCTTCCTGTTGGGAGAACTGATTGGGCTCCACAAGATGATACGTAAGACCAGAAAAAGCATCGGCGTGGTTCGTGGCCAGCGCGGCCATGATGTCGTATGCCAGACCGCCGACTCCAGCCCCGTATTCTCGAATGGTCCAACGATCGGGGCATGCCAGGCGTTCCCAGCACTCGGCTACCTGACGAGCGAGCGTATGACCGAAATACGGGGTGGCCTCTGGCGCGGTGATAAAATCGCCCCCTCGGCCGGGTTTCCGCCGGGACCCAAGATAATAGCCATGTTCCGGATGATAGAGAGCAAGCTCCATGAATCGCGCGAAGGAAATTCGACCGCCTGATTGCTTGATCTCTTGCCAAATGATTTCTTGCAATACGTCTTCTTCGGTTGTCGTTGCAGCGGCCTGATCTGAAATCAAAGAATGCCCTCGAGCGCTTTCTGCTAGTCGACCTTGCCCACTGACCAATCGATGTGTATCGTCATCAACGGCACGCCCAGGGGGATTGCAGAGAACAGGCAAACCGTCCCCTGGTCTGTGAAGTCTACAGAGGAGACACTGATGCCCCCAACAGTCATTCGAATAGCTGGCCTTGGAACAGCTTTGCTGATCGGAGTAATCTCATTCTCCGGCATCGTTTTCGCCCAATCAGAGAGCCCGGCCGACATACCTGCAACGAGTAGCTCGTCAGAGGTCGTAGTCCTCTGGGACACCTTCGACGATCCCAGCATGGGTGTTTTTCCGGATGTTTCGACCGGCGACCCCGATCTGACCGCAGAATACGATGACGGCAGCTTTCTCATCGACGCGCTCGACGAAGATTTCAATGGTGCCTTTGCCATCCCATTTGGCTCGGGATTTCAGGATGGAACGATCGCAATAGACGCGCTGCTCACGGGTGACACCGCCGACCAGCCAGGTCGATACATGTTCGTCAGCTGCAGAGTCGGTGACGAAGGCGGCGGATACAGGCTGGAGTATCGGCCACAGATTTCCGGCGTCATTCTTCGCAAACTCGACTCACCAGCCGGCCAGAGAATTGGTTCGGGTGAGTTCGAAGGTGATGAAGATGCCAATGATCCAGTCCGCCTGGAGCTGAGCTGTCAGGGATCCACGATCACCGGCAGAATCAACGGCATCGAGGTGGTTACAGCCGAGGATGATGATTTCATCGAGGGCGGGCTCGATTTCGGCGGCGGAATATACACCGTCAACTCGGGGCAACTTTCAGTCACCTTCGACAATCTCGCTGTTTCGGTGCCGCGCTCCCAGGCTCCCACTCCAACTCCTACGGCAACTGCGATTCCCACACCAATTCCTACGCCAGAGCCAGAAATTGATCGCTCAGCGTTGTCGGCGCCAGTCAATCAGCTTCGATCTCAGGCCACCAGCCGCCAGCCCATCTACGGCCCGGCCGATGGTTCGATTAACCAGGTCGTTGGAGGAGCACTGGATGCGCGCTATGCCGGGGTCATCGCCGCAGATTTCGTGGCAACCGTCGCGTTCGACAATCCTGATCAGGCCGCAGCAGCCCGCTGGGACGCTGGTCTCGGATTTCGCCAGGATGCCAGCGGACGTCACTGGCGAGTGATCATCCGTTCAGATGGCACCTGGAGCCTTGCAATCTCCGCCGAATATCCGCTTGCAACCGGCATTATCGAAAGTTTTGATGCATCTCCAACCGGATCGAACACGATTGAGCTGCTGGTGAGCGGGTCAATAGGGTATTTGGTCGTCAACGACGAATTCACTGCCCAGCTGGATCTGTCGTCCTGGATCGAGTCTGGTGATATCTGGGCCGGCTCAGGGTTCTTCCTCGACCACGCAACCGAGGGCGCAACCACCGCATATCGTGATTTCACCATTTGGGCAGTTGGTGAATCTGCTGTCCCCGCAGCAACGCCCGAGGCAATCGAAACGCCGGCCGAAACACTGATTCCACTGGATGAAGCCAGTCCCACGGCTTTGGAATCGACACCCGAACCGACAATGGAAGCAGTGTCCGAGGAGGAAGCTGCGGCTACGCTCGAATCGCTGCGCCAGAAGGTTGCCGAAACCGAACCAGCATTTGGTCCATCTGCAGGCGCCGTCACGCAGGGAATCGGCGCAATCGATATCGAAAGCGCCAGTGTCTCAGTGGAAAATTTCTATACCACCGTTCGATTTTCGAATCCCGCCTCACCTGATGATCCGGACCATCCATGGGACGTACTGATAGGCTTCTGGCACACCGGCGGAGACAATCAGGTTCGCGTTGTCGTCTCTTCTGACGGCACCTGGTCGGCAGCGGAGGGTACGGCACGGCCAATCGTCACCGGCAACGCTTCAACGATTTTGCTCGGACCGGCACGAGGAAATGAGATCGAGCTGGCGGTACTGGATGGAGTAGGCTACCTGGCCATCAACGACTCGTTTGTTGGCAGTTTTGAGGTTCCCGGAGCTCCTCGCCCGGGAGACATCTGGATCGCCAGCGGGACATTTCCCGAGAACGTTCAGGAGGGCATCGATACGCCATTCAGTGGCTGGAACGTGTGGAGCGTCGAAAGCGAATAGCGTCTCAGGTGCGCTAAGCAACTGAAGCAGTGGAAGAGGAGCAACGGTGAAAATTACGGCGGTCAAATCATTCCCAGTGAAGGTCGGATTTCGCAATCAGTTTCTGGTCAAAGTCGAAAC
>JBGTJM010000272.1:0-2865 GCA_041745115.1 Thermomicrobiales bacterium | reverse complement strand
CAACCACCAATTTGGCTTTTGATGCGCTTGTTATCAGACTTCAAGTGCTCGCCCTTTTGGACTACTGCCTTGCAACGAGGTAGCCTCGTCGATGCGTCTCCAATCTCGATCCCAGGTTTTCCTGTCAGCCCATTTGCCACCAGGAGCCAAATCACGCTGCGACGAAGTCATCTTCCCTCAAGGCACGACAACTCGTGCGTAGCCAAAGCTCACGCATTCCCCGTCGTGAAGTCGACGAACAAGTTTCACCTGTCGTATATCATCCGCACCATGAAACCTGCTGATTCTTATGCTGCGATAGGCGACGACCAGGCACCCAAATCCTCGGCCGGACCGTGGTTGCCACTGGTCATCATCGTTCTGGCCCAGCTCCAGATGGGTATCAATGTCAACGCCCTTCCCGTCTCACTCGGTCCAATTGCCGAAGATCTGAACGTCCCAGCAACGGCGGTCGCAACCGCCCTTGTGGTCTACTCGCTCTGTGTCGCCGCGTTCGTCATGCTCGGCGCCAAAGTTGGCAAGCTCTTCGGCGAACGGAGGGTGTTCCAGATCGGGGTCGCTGCCCATGGCGTTGCCATGATCGTCATGGCAGTCAGCACCGACGAGGGAACAATGAATCGGGCCCAGATCATTGCCGGGCTCGCTGCCGCCGCATTGGTTCCCACACTGGTCGTATTGGTTGCTGCCCACTATCGCGATCGCCAGCAACAACTGTCGCTCGGCGTGCTGGCCGGAGTGCCTGCGGTCGCCAGCGGATTGACATTTCTTGCCGCCGGCTTCATCGCGACGGTACTGAGTTGGCGCTATTCCTTTGGTCTCGTCGCGTTCCTCTCGATCATCGTGCTCATCCTCAGCTTTAGGCTAAAGCCGATCCCCCGCCAGCCCGGCGTCAAAATCGATTTCGTTGGCGTCGTCCTCTCTGCAACCGCGATCACGCTTATCTTGCTCGGGTTCAACAACCTCCGTGCATGGGGACTGCTGGTCGCCAAGGACGCTGCCCCGTTCGACCTGCTCGGGCTGTCTCCTGCCCCAATGCTCATTCTGCTTGGCATCGTTTTCGGCCAGGCGTTCTTTGTCTGGTCCGAGAAGCGCGTTGAAGACCACAAAGTCCCTCTGCTCCCTCCGGAAGTCCTCGACAGCCCTGAGGAGCGGAACGCCATCATCGCACTGCTCGTCGCCGGCGGCCTTGGCCCGGCAGTGAGTTTCCTGATTCCAATGTACATCCAGGTCGTGCAGGATCGCACTCCTCTCTTCTCTGCGGTGGCTATCGTTCCGTACGCCCTTGCAATAGCAGCCGCTGCGGTGCTCTCAGTCAGGCTCTATGACCGCATTTCAGCACGCACGCTCGCCGTTGTCTCGTTCATTCTGGTATCCGCCGGCCTGGCTCTCGTGGCATTCACGGTCACCAACGATTGGACCAATCTCGCCGCCATCATGGGCCTCCTCATCATCGGAATCGGCGAAGGAACGCTCCTGACGCTGATGTTCAACGTCCTGGTATCAGCATCACCGAAACTCCTCGCGGGCGATGTCGGTGCGCTGCGTGGGGTCGCAAACAACGTCTCCTCTGCTCTCGGTTCAGCCTTCGCCGGCGTCGTCGCAGTCGGGCTCCTGAGTGTTCTGATCGTCGGCGCTTTCAACCGGTCCGACTTGCCTGTGGAGCTTCAGACCGAAATCAACTTCGACCGAATCGACTTCGTCAGCAACAATCAGCTGGAGAGCTTTCTCACCGCTGAAACGTCAGCGACGGCCGAACAGGTCGCCGAGGCAGTGGAAATCAATGAGGACGCCAGACTCCGTGCTCTGAAAGCGTCGTTCCTCATACTCGCCGGCATCGCCCTGCTAGCGCTCTTCCCGGCAATGGGACTTCCGAAGTACATTCCTCGCGAGCTCTCTGCTGAGGATATGGTCAACGAAACCCCATCTGGCAAACCGGATCGGACGGGCTGAAGGCCGGTCATGGCTCAAGCCACCTCGTGATCCAGAGACCTTCACCCATGCCATCGTTCCATATGATCGGCATGCGTCGCAAGATACGCACCCGGTTTGTAGTACCGATCGTAAAACTCAGTATCGATGTGCTGGGCTTGCACAAAGCCCGGCAATACCAGGGTGTTGAATGTTCCTGGAAACTTCCCATGCTTCTGGTAGATGTATTCAGCGATCTCGCCAAGGCACTCCACAAACACGTCACTGGCGGGGCTCACACTACCTTTCACTCCGGCAGTGTCCTTCCACGCGCCTTCAGTGCCCGGATCGTAGGCTCCGCCTTCACCGAATTTCCTCTCGACGAATGCCTGAGCTGCGCTGCGCATATCTGAAAAGTAGGGCGGACACATCGCTTCGAAAACGCCATCGAGACCAACAGCGTTGGGCACAGGCCACCGAGCATCCCGCTCGAATCGAAATCCCATCCCCTCGATTCCGTCATCGGCAAACGCCCCCATCATGCTGAAGCGGTTCAATCCGTTGAAGTAGAGCCCTCCCAGACCTATACCCTGCATGGTCAGCACAATGTTATGCGCCATAAATGCCAGCTCAGCGCAGTTTGCCTCATAGGCGCTTTGCTCCAGTACCGAAAGAGGGAACACCTTGCCCCCTTCCAGCAAACCCAAACGGATGAACGGCTCGAGGTCTCCGGCTGGACGCTTCTCAAGATCATCCATGATCACGTAGCCATTTCCGATGAACAGAGCCAGCAGCCCCAGAACCTGCTCGCTCGCGTCGCCGACCGGCATGAACAGCGTCGATCCGGGCGCATTCGCCATCCAGAAATTGGGATCGAGCATATGCCCCGGAGCAGCCGGCAGGTCCAGTCTGGACGTTGAAAGCTGAGTTGTCTGTTCCCGGCAAACAGCCGCAATC
>JBGTJM010000271.1:0-10124 GCA_041745115.1 Thermomicrobiales bacterium | reverse complement strand
GCCTTGCGCCCTTGAGATCACGATCGATTGGCAGCTTTCGGTTGCGAGGCCGCGCCGTAATCCAGCGATCGGTGCGATCGAGCTGATTTGCGATGCCACCCTGAGCCTCGATCGCCTCCTTGGCGGCCTTGGAATAGGCCTGTGCATGAATTTCGACTTTCCGGGTCAGCGACCCAGTAGCCAGGATCTTCACCGGATACTCTGTTCCCCGGATCAGTCCATGAGCTTTCAGCACGTCGGGAGTGATGGGGCCGTCGACCTCGATCAGCTCGATACTCGACAGATTCACGACCTCCCACGGAGTGCTAAAGATATTCGTGAAGCCTCGCTTGTACGGCATGCGCTTCTGAATTGGCAGTTGCCCACCCTCGAACCCAATCCGAACGCCACCACCCGTGCGCGAGTTCTGTCCCTTGGTTCCGCGCCCAGCTGTTTTGCCCTTACCAGATCCGTGACCTCGACCCACTCGGGTGCGGTCCCGGTTTGCTCCTTCGTTTGGTTTCAGATCAGTTAAATTGAATGCCATGTTGATTCTCTATTCCTCTTCAGCGACCGTAGCGTCTTGCTTCTAGTCCTGCTCTTCAACGCGCACGAGATGCCTCACCTTCGTAATCATTCCCCGCACCGAAGGACTGTCCGGATGCTCCACGGTCTGATGGATCCTACGCAGACCTAGCGACTGGACCGTCGCCTCCTGGTCCTTGGGTCGTCCAATCAGACTGCGCACCAATGTAACCCGTACCACTCCACGATTATCCGATTTCTGTGCTGCCATTTCGATGTATTCCTGCCTAAGCTCGCCGCGAATCGGCCGAAGCCTCATTCGTGGTCTCCTGGTCGGCGCTTATTCCGCCGTTCGCGGGCACGACAACTCTTCCCGCGTGAGTTCGACGCAGTGGTCCTCGCTTGCCGCGCCGGCGTGCCACTTCATCGGCAGGCTCGAGCTCCAGCAGCGCTTTCATGGTTGCGCGAGCCACATTAACCGGGTTGTTGCTTCCGTGCGACTTTGTCAGCACATCTCGGACCCCGGCTGCCTCAAGAACAGCCCGGGTTGCGCCGCCGGCGATAACTCCTGTTCCAGGCGCAGCCGGTTTCAGGAGAACGGTAGACGCCCCAAAGCTCTCCTCGATTTCATGAGGAATCGTGGTTCCATCGAGCGGGATCGGCACCATGTTCTTCCTGGCCTGCTCTGAACCCTTGCGAATTGAGTCCGCAACTTCGCGAGCCTTGCCCATCCCGATGCCAACACTGCCCTTGCCATCACCGACGACGACGATGCTGCCAAACGCAAAACGCCGGCCACCTTTTACCACCTTGGCCACACGATTGATCTGGACCACTCGCTCATCGAGCTCTGGCCCGTCACTCTCATTCCGCCGCCGGGACGATCGATCTGAATGTTCCATACGTTAACTGGCTCCGATCGAGTGCTGATAAACGAACCAGCTCCCTCTTAAAACTGCAATCCAGCTGTGCGGGCACCCTCTGCGACGGCCTTTACGCGGCCATGGTAGAGAAAGCCTCCACGGTCAAAAACAACGGCGTCGATACCTGCTTCCTTGGCGCGCTCGGCAACGACGGCACCTACGATTGCCGCGCGTTCGGTCTTGGTCGGCTTTTCGCCGGCGCGATCACGTACCGCTTCTTCGATATCACTTGCGGCGACAATCGTGTGCCCCCGCTCGTCATCGATGACTTGCGCATAGATATGCGCAGATGATCGATACACGCACAATCGTGGCCTCTGAGCTGAGCCCGAAACCTTTGCTCGCACCCGCACGTGCCGGCGCTGCCGCTTTGTAAGTGCTTTTCGATACTTTAGTCTCATCATCCACTCCTGGCGAATTTGGCGACCATGGGCGCGAAACCCGCCACTTTATCCAGATTGACTACTTCGCTTTGCCAGCTTTTCCGGCCTTGCGCCTCACTACTTCGCCCTCGTAGCGAATGCCCTTCCCCTTATATGGCTCCGGAGGACGAACCTTACGTACGCGCGCAGCCTCTTCACCCACTAGCTGCTTGTCGATTCCGTCAACCGAAATCCTGGTGAGTCCATCGAGCGTGAACGTCACTCCGTCAGCCGGCGTAATCCGCACCGGATGCGAATACCCCACGCTCAACACGAGAACCTTCCCGTCCATCTGCGCCCGGTATCCAACTCCGTGGATTTCGAGATTCTTGCGAAATCCATTGGTGACTCCGGTCACCATATTGCCAATGAGCGTGCGAGTGAGCCCATGTAGCGATCGGCTATGACGATCGTCATTCGGACGACTAACCATCAGCACGCCTTCTTGAATCTCAATGGTCAGGCTGGGCGCTGCGTCAAGCTCCAGGTTTCCCTTTGGGCCCTTCACTGAAATGTGATTTTTGTCGCCAATCTCAACGGCAACACCAGATGGTATCTCGACCGGCTGCTTTCCTATTCGTGACATCTCAGTTTCTCCCTCACCGGCCGACTAGAAGACCGTGCACAACACCTCGCCGCCGATTCCCCGGCGCCGGGCCTCATACCCAGTAAGCACACCCTGGGGAGTACTCACTATGGCAATCCCAAGACCGCTCTTAACCCGCGGAATCTGATCCTTCCCCGCGTAAACGCGCAGTCCAGGTTTGCTTACCCGCTTAAGTTCTCGAATAGAATGCTTTCGATCTGTGCTGTAACGCAGAGTCACTTTCAGAATATCCTGCGGTCGGTGCTCGATGACCTCGTAGTCCCCGATGTAGCCTTCTTCCTTGAGGATCTTTGCAATTGCCGCAAGCACCTTGGTCGAAGGCATCGTCACGTCGGACTTTCGTGCCATCCCACCATTTCGAATCCGGGTCAGCATATCGCTGATGGGATCATTAACTGGCATTCGCTACTTCTCCATCCTGGTTGCGATGAGCATCCGCATTACCAGCTCGACTTCGTCACGCCTGGCAATTTACCCTGGGAGGCAAGCTCCCGGAAGCAAATCCGGCAAACTCCGAACTTCCGCATATACGCACGGCTCCGACCGCACTGCTTGCAGCGACTGACCCTCCGTACCTCGAACTTCGGATCTCTTTCTGCCTTGACTATCCACGACTTTTTGGCCATTGATCTCCCTCAGCCTAGTTGGACCAGCGCTCTGGGCGCGCGAATGGCATTCCCAGAAGCTCGAGCAACTTGCGTCCTTCTTCATCAGTGCGAGCCGTCGAAACAATCGAAACTTCCAGCCCCCTCGACTTGTCGATCTTGTCGTACTCGATCTCAGGGAACATCAATTGCTCCACCAGGCCCAGCGTGTAGTTTCCACGCCCGTCGAACGAGTTTGCCGAGATCCCTCGAAAATCCCGAATTCTGGGTAGCGCAACACTTTGCAGACGATCCATAAACTCGTACATTCGCTCGCCGCGCAATGTCACCATCGCTCCGATCGGCATGCCTTCTCGCAGCTTGTAGGCCGCGATCGACTTCTTTGCCCGCGTAATCACTGGACTCTGCCCAGTGATCGCACTCAGGTCGCCAACCGCCGAATCGATCGCCTTCGCATTTTGTACCGCTTCACCCAGTCCGACGTTGATCACGACCTTCGTCAGCTTCGGAACCTGCATGATGTTGTCGTATTCGAACTCCTTCATCAGGGCCGGAACGACTTCTTCCCGATACTTCTCTCTTAATCTCGCCATGAGCTTCATCTTCCTCTAGCTCTTGTAGCTCTTGCTGATGGCCGAGGGCCTTCGACCCATCTCGATGCTCAGGACGGTCCTGGCACGACAATCTCTTAAGTTAGTCAACACTCGGTCTCGGAATCAGCGCATCACACGCCTTGCAGAAACGTGCGTTCTTGCCCTTTTCTTCGCGGATACCCACTCGTGTTCGCTTTGCACAGCTGGGGCAAACCAGCATCACTTTGCCAATTGGAAGAGGCGCTTCCACCTCAATTCTTCCAGCCTGGCGCGCCCGCCCACGCTTCACATGCTTGATGACAATATTCACGCCTTCAACAACGACCTTGTCCTGATCGATCATATTGATCCGGACCTGCCCGCGCTGACCTTTATTGCGCCCGGCGATGACTTCGACCTCGTCGCCTCTCCGGATTTTTCGCATCGAACATCTACCTTTCTGAAGTGTCAGCAGTTCACGCCGAGATTAAAGAACTTCCGGCGCAAGTGACACGATCCTCATGTACTGTCGTTCCCGCAGCTCCCGACCCACCGGCCCAAAAATCCGCGTGCCTCGCGGCGCTCCCTGTGGGTTGATCAGAACCGCTGCATTGTCATCGAACTTAATGTGGCTTCCATCGGGTCTGCCATATTCTTGCGCCGTTCGGACAATCACCGCCCGAACCACATCGCCTTTCTTGACTGCGGTATTCGGCTGGGCCTGCTTCACTGACGCAATAATCGTGTCGCCCACGCGGCCATATTTCTTCGATGAGCCGCCAAGCACGCGAATGCACATGATCTCTCGTGCACCGCTATTGTCGGCAACTCGAAGTCGAGTTTGAGTTTGAATCACGCCGCCGAATCCTCTCCTCTAACGTTCATCCATTACCGGCCACTTACCGGATCAGGCTCATCTAGACCTCTACTGCTCGCTCGATGACTTCACGCACTATCCATCGCTTGTTCTTCGACAATGGACGTATCTCCTCGATCCGGACGATGTCACCTGTCTTACACGAGTTCTGCTCGTCATGTGCCATGAACTTGCTCGTCCGCCGAATCCGCTTGTGATAGATCGGGTGACGCTTCACATAGTCAACGGAGACGACAACGGTCTTCTCCATACGGTCACTCACCACTTTGCCGACCTTTTGCGTTCGCAGCCCTTTGGATTCGCTGCGTGCTTCCTGGACCTCTGCTTCTGCTGTCATGTTCTCTTCACCTTATTCGACGAGCCTTAGCTCGACCTCTCGATCTCAGCCTGAAGCGCGGCATCCATCTGCCGCTCGTGCTGAATCGTCACAATTCGCGCGATATCCTTGCGGATCGTCCTGATTCTGGCAGTATCCGACAGTTGTCCCACGGCTTCCTGAAATCGCAGATTTCTCCACTCCTCGTGCAACTCAGTCAGCGTTGATTCAATCTGCACATCCGTCAGCGCGCGCACCTGACTCGGTTTCATGATCCCTACTCCTCGTCCGACGAGCCGCCGACTTCGATCTTCTTCACAAACTTGCACTTGATCGGCATCTTCATCGACGCTCTTCGTAGTGCTTCAGCTGCACTCGCCTCGGGCACTCCCGATACTTCGAAAATAATCCGGCCCGGCTTCACCACCGCTACCCAGTACTCCGGTGCACCTTTGCCCGATCCCATTCTGGTCTCGGCAGGCTTCTGGGTGATCGCTCGATCAGGGAAAATCCGGATCCAGACTTTACCGCCACGCTTCAGATAGTTGGTGATCGCCCGACGACCAGACTCGATCTGGCGGGCGGAAATCCATGCCGGCTCCAGCGCCTGCAGGCCGAAGTCACCAAACGCAACATTTGAACCGCGATGCGCTTTCCCTCGAACCTTTCGAGGCCGAAACGTTTTCCGGTATTTTGTCCGCTTAGGCATCAACATCGTACGTAATTCCTACCCTTCGCCTAATCACCTACCGGCATGGCCAGGAGATCGGCCGCCAGACTCACTTCAGGGCTCACCTTGGCTTCGGGCAACACGTCGCCCTTATATACCCAGACCTTCACGCCGATGCGACCGTAGGTTGTGTGCGCGTGCACGACAGCGAAATCGATATCTGCCCGAAGGGTGTGCAACGGCACTCGGCCATCGATTTCGACCACAGACCGACTCATATCCGCGCCACCAAGCCGGCCAGACAGCCGAACCTTGACGCCTTTCGCTCCTCGTCGCATCGCCTGCTGCACCGCGTGCTTCATCGCTCGCCGGTACGACACTCGCCGTGCGATTTGCTCGGCAATACTTTCGCCAATCAACCGCGCATCGATTTCGGGGATCTTGATCTCCTCGATCTTAAGGTTGATCTTCTTCCCGAACGTCTTCTCGAGGTTCTGCTTCAACCGTTCGACATTCGCGCCCTGTTTTCCAATCACAATTCCAGGCTTGGATGTATGCAGCGTCACGTCGACCTTGTTAGCCGAACGCTCCAGTCCGATTCTGGAGATTCCCGCTCTCGGAAGCTCCGTGAGGATCACCTTGCGAATCGCCAGGTCCTCATGGAGCTGTACGGTGTAGCTTCGTTCACTGAACCACGTCGACTCCCAGTCGCTCACGATTCCGAGGCGAAAACCAACCGGATTTACCTTGCGTCCCATTTACTCGCCTCCTCGGTCTACCGCGACAACCGTAATCTGCGCCGACCGCTTATTGATTCGTCCAACTCGACCTCGCGCCTTCGCCCGAAAGCGACGCATCGTTGGTCCTTCGTCGACATATATCTCCTTGATCCACAAATCTTCCGGATCAAGGTCATAGTTGTTCTCAGCATTCGCCGCAACGGACTTCAACAACCGCTCCACTTCGAATGCAGTCTTGTTCGGTACGAAGCGCATGATCTGTTGCGCTTCCAGCACGCGCTTCCCGCGGATCAGGTCGACCACAAGGCGAGCCTTTCGAGGTGAAACCCTGACTCGACCGAGTTTGGCGGTGACTTCCATCGTTCTGGTCCTTCCTCAGCCGCCGCTATCGGCGCATGCGTCGGTCGGCATCTTTGCCATGACCGCGAAACGTCCGGGTCGGTGCGAACTCGCCCAGACGATGTCCCACCATTTGCTCAGTCACATAGACCGGCACATGTTGCCGCCCGTTGTGAACAGCAATGGTGTGTCCCACCATCCCCGGAAAGATCGTGCAGGCTCGCGCCCACGTCCGAATAACCCGCCGGTCATTCGCCTTATTCAGTACCTCGACCTTCGACTGCAGCTTCGCGTCGATATACGGTCCCTTTTTTGAGCTTCTAGACACGTAATCCTCCGTTACCTCGAACGCGGTCTACCGACGCCGCCCTTTGCCAGTTGGGCGATGCCGCACAATGAAGGTATCAGTCCGCTTGTTCTTTCGGGTCCGCTGAAATGCCGGCTTACCCCACTTGGTCTGTGGCTGACCACCAATTGGAGCCTTTCCCTCACCCCCACCATGCGGATGATCTCTCGGATTCATCGCCGAGCCACGAACCGTCGGTCGTTTGCCCAGGTGCCGGCTTCGACCTGCTTTGCCTATCACCACATTCTCGTGGTCCACATTGCCAACCTGGCCCAGTGTGGCCATGCAATCAAGGTGAATTCGCCGCACTTCGCCAGATGGCATTCTCAGGATGGCATAGTCATCCGCCTTACCCATCAGCTGAACTGTTGAACCAGCTGATCGAGCAAGCTGACCGCCACCACCCCGCCGCAGCTCGATGTTATGCACCTGAGTTCCGACCGGTATGTTTCGCAAAGGCAACGCGTTGCCCACCCGAATTGGCGCGTCTGGACCGGCCACAACCATGTCCCCGACCTTGATACCAAGCGGCGCAAGAATGTACCGCTTCTCTCCATCGGTATAGAACAGCAACGCGATCCTCGCTGATCGATTCGGATCGTATTCGATCGCAGCCACTCGAGCCGGCACAGACAACTTGTTTCGTTTAAAATCAATGATCCGGTAATTTCGCCGGTTTCCACCGCCCCTATGGCGCACCGTCATCCGGCCGATATTGTTTCGACCCGAGTGCTTCTTTAGCGAAACCGTCAAGCTCTTTTCCGGCTTCGACTTTGTAATCTCATCAAACCCACTCACGCTCATCTGCCTGCGAGCTGGCGAGGTTGGTTTGTACTTCCGAATAGGCATAGATGAACTCCTCGTCTCCTGCGTCGCTAGACCTGCTCGAAGATATCGATGCGATTGCCCGGCTGCAGCGTCACAATCGCCTTCTTCCAGGCAGCTTCCTGACCCACGATCCGGCCACCACGCCGCGACGCAATTCTCGACTTCGCCTTCGCCTTCACGACCATCGTATTGACGGCCTTAACTTTCACATTGAAGGTCTTTTCTACAGCTTCGCGAATCTGGATTTTGTTCGCCGCCGGGTCGACTTCAAAACAGTATTGCTCTATCTCCATTAACCGTGTGTTCTTTTCCGTAATGAGCGGTCTGCGCAAGACACGCTCCATTCTCAAATTAGACATCTGCTCCAGCCTCTCCAGCGAGCGCCGCCAAGCGCGCCTGCTTCCATGCGCTTGGCTCCCGTCGATCCTCTGGCAACGCCAGAAGAACTTCGATCGCTTCGATTGCCGCCTCGGTTGCTATCAATCGCTCGTACTTGAGGACATCGCGCACATTGGCATAGCTCGCAAGCATCGTACGGACGTGCGAAAGATTGCCAGCCGCGCGCTGAATTGACTCTTGCTTCTCATCCAGGATGATCAGGTACGATCTTGCCTCGGGCATTGCTTCGAGCATGCCAATCATTGCCTTGGTCTTCGGCTCGACCTGGCTCAGATCAGAGACAATCGTCAGTCGACCGTCTCGCACTTTCGCCGACAGGGCAGACCGGACTGCGAGCCTGCGCATCTTCCGCGGCATCCGCTGGGTGTACTTGCGTGGATGCGGACCGAATGCCACTCCACCGCCAACCCAGTGCGGAGCGCGAATCGAACCTTGCCGGGCCCGGCCCGTTCCTTTTTGGCGCCAGGGTTTCCGTCCACCACCCCGAGCTTCCGCTCGAGTTTTGGTGTCGTGAGTGCCGGTTCTCGCATTCGCCAACTGCAGCAACAATGCCTGGTGCATCACCGCAATGTTCGGCTCGATAGCCCATACCGAATCATCGAGCTCTACGCTACCCGCCGCCACTCCCTTAACATCAATAACATCGTGTTTCATGACCATTCCTCGTTGTTCGTACTGTGCGTTAGGACATGCACAGTTCCGGCGACTGCGGCGCTCATTTCTTCGATGATGAGCGCTTCACCGCGTGACGAATCACGACCAGCGCTCGATTGTGACCGGGTAGCGAACCCTTGATCACCAGTAGGTTGCGATCCGGATCGACCTGAAGCACCTCAAGGTTCAACTGGGTCACCTGATCGTTGCCCATCCTTCCAGCCATCTTCATGCCCTTCCAGACCCGACCCGGCGTGGCGCTTGCGCCAATTGATCCAGGGGCTCTCAATCGGTCCGACTGGCCATGCGTCTTTGGTCCACCGGCGAATCCGTGACGCTTAACGCCACCCTGGAAGCCCCGCCCTTTTGACGTTCCTGTCACATCAACCAGTTGACCCGCCTGAAAGAGATCGGCTTTGAACACCTGGCCAACCTCGAGCGAATCAATCGACGAAGCTTTCACTTCACGCAGGTTCCTCGAGAGAAAACCACTTTCTTTTCGGTGTCCCTGCTCGGGCTTGTTCAGGCGCGAATCAATCTCGAACCCGAGCTGCACGGCCTCGTACCCGTCTTTGTCCTTTGTTTTGATCTGCGTGACCACATTGGGGCCACATTCGATCACCGTGGCAGGGTGGACTGCACCGGTCTCATCAAAGACCTGTGTCATCCCCACTTTCCGCCCAATCATCGCCGTTATCATTGGCTCTCCCCTGACTCCTCAGGACGCCGCGGAAGCAACTCTGGCCGCCGGAGCATATAGAGCGTGACCGCCCAAAATAAACCATTACGTACCCAGCAAAACCTGCTGAAAATCGCCCAAAGGCCCTGCTAAAGCTTGATCTCGATGTCGACACCCGCCGGCAGATTCAGTCGCATCAGCGCGCGAATCGTGTTTCCACTTGGCTCGAGCACATCGATCAACCGCTTATGCGTCCTGATCTCAAACTGCTCCTGCGAATCTTTGTCAATGAATGGCGAACGGATGACGCAGAACTTCTCGATTCTGGTTGGAAGCGGAATCGGCCCCGCCACCTTCGCCCCGGTAGACTCTGCAGTTTCAACGATCTTGGTCGCAGACTGATCAAGGATCCGATGATCGTATGCCTTGAGCCGAATGCGGATTTTCTGCGACTGTTTCCGAGAGACCATTTATAGCTCCTCGTCTCAACCCTTCGGCTGGACTACTCGATGATCGCCGTCACCACGCCGGCGCCCACCGTTCGGCCGCCCTCCCGGATCGCAAACCGCAATCCCTCTTCACACGCCACCGGCGTGATCAGCTCCACCACCATCTGCACGTTGTCTCCAGGCATCACCATCTC
>JBGTJM010000270.1:0-5433 GCA_041745115.1 Thermomicrobiales bacterium | reverse complement strand
CTTGATTTGAAGCGTTCGGAGCTCTTGCAGCTTCGCCGTTACTTGCTGATCCTCGGCGCTTTCGTTCGTCGAGTCATTGAAGACGCGCACCCCGTATCCTGCCGCCGCGATGGCGGAGGAAACGGCCTCAGTCAACGAAACTCCTGCAAGCGATCGCACACTCGCGGTTTCGGTCGCCAAATTGACCGAAACCGCCTGAACACCTGGCACCCGCTCGATTGCCCGCTCCACCCGCTTCACGCAGCTGGCACAGGTCATCCCCTCGATGGAAAAGGTCTGCTCAGATTCCGGAATCTCATATCCCGCCCCGGTAACTGCAGCTGTGAGGAAGGATGGCTCAACCCGCGTTGGATCGAAGGCGACGCTGGCGCGTTCGGTAGCCAGATTCACTGACACCGATTCGACGCCGTCTACTCGCGCTATTGCCTTTTCAACACGACGTACGCAGCTCGCACAAGTCATCCCCCCAATGGGAATCTCAAGATGCCCCTGCGATGAATGGGAGGCTGTTGGCGTTGGGTGGAGGTCTAACGTCATTGCTAAAGTCCAGATAGGCGATGTCCGAAAGGGAGTTAACGCACCTGTATCGAATGCGCCAATTATACCCCTATAGGGTATATTTGGCAACGACACCGGGTCAGGCGATCATCCTGATTCACCGACCAACCGACACCGCAATTGCATCGATAGCGGCAATGCCGGAAAGGTGCGCGCCATGGCAAGTGGAGAAAAACTCGGGATGAGTCGCCTCGCCAGCAAAGAAGAGCCGATCGTCGATTGGCGTCACCAGATTTCGCCGCTTCTCAGCCAGGCCCACCCGGGCCGAAGCGTACGCACCACAGATCGTTTCGACGTTTCCCCACGCTGAAGCAGCCCGCGTTCCAATCGACGCCGAAGTCGAACTGCCAAAAACATTCCGAAGGGTCTCCTCGCAGGCTGCGAGCGTTTCGGCTTCACCTGCCGCTTCCAATGCTGACGCGACAGGTCCCGCCAGATAGAAACTGACAAGCGAGTAATCAAATGGATGAATCTGCACGTAAACCATGCCGCCTGCAGCAAACGGAAGAAGAGCACTGGTGTACCGGTCGAATCCCAACGTTCCAAGGGCAATTGCGAATGTGGCCTTGTTGGCCGTGCCCAGCGGCAACGCCTCGAAGGCAGCCTGCTTCCACATCGGCAGTGACGGCACAAAATCGATCAGCCCGTTCGCCATAACAGCGGTCGATACCGTGAGAAGTACAGTCCTGGCGGATATCTCGCCACGATTGGTGACCACCCTGACCGAAGCTCCTCCCCATTCAACGCGGGTCACGACGGTTCCGAGATCGACCGGAATTCCCCTGGCATGTCTGGCCACGACAGCGCCATAGCCGTCCCGCACCGGCCAGTTCTCATCAGTCTCCCGGTAGCGCGATGCGTCAAGAGCCGAAACGCCCATCGGATCGACAGACCACTCGTTCCCCATCGCCGTCAGAAAAACATCAAAGCCAGGCTCGGTCTCGTCGACCGAATCGGCGATTCCGACGTCCCTGCCAGCCAGACCTGCACCGAGAAACTGGTCGTAGCAGCGGTCCACCGATGCGTTGAGAGATGCCGTTTCGGAATCGCTCAACATCCCGGTCGACCCGAACGTCACTCGGGGAGGCGATGTGGTCAGATAGTTGAAGCCATAGTGATCAGCAAGCGTTCTCATCGGATTGATCGAACCGGAATGCAACCAGTGACAACCCCAGTCCCACGGAACATCGAACGTTTCGTGATCAGTCCAGGCTCTGCCACCTATGCGATCGAGCGCTTCGACCAGCACAAACGATAGCCGTCGCTCACCTGCTGCGCGCGCTGCCTCCAGACCTGCAGCACCCGCCCCTACAATGACAACGTCCACTCCAGTCATCGTCCATCTCTCCTCAAGAACGTTCCCTGCCCGATCTTGAATATCTCAGGCTGCAGGACACCGCGCCCCACCTATATCCGAGCGCATCCAGGTGCGCGCTCAGCCAACTGGGTGAGCAGTTTGTATTTTTCAGCACAGTTCAACCAGTTTGTTCTCACTGGTTTCAAATTGCCGATCTGGCCCGTGCAGCCGACCAGGCAAACGACAGTGTGCGGCTGGACCGACCACTATCAAAGCGCTCCGGAGTCGTGCTGCGTCAAATGTTGGAAAGTTTCTCTTCGATTACGTCGATGCACGAGAGCCGCTGGCAACAACATGTTCGAAGCCATGGGAGCGACCCAGAACTGGGCTACTCTGCATAACCGCGAAAACTCGCTGGCCTCTCCGACGCAAGGCGATTGATACCACATTCAGCACGATATCGCCACTACTCTCGTGCTCTAAGTGGCCATCCGCTCTTGGAGCCACACAATTGCATGATTCAGGCTATCTAGCATGATGTCCGCCGGAACCGGAAACTCGGGAAGCTCGGTTCGATGGCCCCTGATTGCCACCGCGACCATTCCCGCCGCGACCGCCGCCTCGATTCCCAATGGAGAATCCTCGAAAACCACCGAGCGTTCCGGCTCACACTTCAGTCGTTCAGCAGCGGTCAGGAACAGCTCCGGGTTCGGCTTCCCTCGCTGAACTTCGTCGCCGGTCACCTCAGAATCGAAACGGCCTGCGAGACCGGTCTCCGCTAGAGAGATGTCCGCATGCAAACGCATCGCCGACGTCGCGAGCCCCACCTTCAGTCCACGATTTCGGCCGAAATCAAGAATCTCCGGAGCTCCCGGCATCGCCACCACAGAACCTCGCAGTGCATCCATCCGCATCTGTCCATATGTCGCGGCGAGTTCTTCGAGTGAGCCAGGCAGGCCGTATCCTTCTTTGCACAACGCGATCGCCTCGGGAAGACGGCGCCCTAGAAGCTGCCGCTGAACTGCAGGATTCTGTTCGATGCCGAATGAGTCCAGAAACTGCACCATCGCTCGAGCTGCAAGCGGCTCCGAATCGACCAGCAATCCGTCGAGATCGAAAATAAGCGCTTCGATAGCACCCATAGCCTCCGCTCTCCTTATTCGGTAAGCAAACAAACCAAAGGCGGCCGCGGGTTCGCGGCCGCCTTGATTGCCCAGCAAACGATACTTACTCCGCGAATGCTTCGAGCAGCCGGGCTTCTTGTTCAGAGCTCAGGTTGCTCTCGATCAATGTCGGCTTCAGCCCGGCGCTCCGAACCTCTTCCACCACCCGCTCCGGTGAAGCACTGGTGGACAACAGGAAGAGCGCTGAGGTCCCAGGAACAACCTGGCCCCGGACCTCCTTGATGAAGTCGTCTTTGATTCCGTAATCCGCAAAATGGCCCATCAGCGCGCCAATCCCGACACCAATTGCGGCTCCCAGCAGAGGAACGAAGAAGATCAGCCCGAAGAGCAGACCCCAGAATCCGCCTGAAACAGCTCCGGCCACACCGGTCGGGTATAGCTCGCGAGTCTTGGGCTTCTTCTTGCCCTCTTCCCACTCCACAATGGCGCCGTCCTGAACACTGATGATCTGGCGCTCCGTCAGCCCCTTCAGCAGCGCTCCGGCCTGCGCCGCGCCATCAACAGTGTCGAACTTCCAAACAGTCAGACTACTGGCCATACGCAACTTCCTCCCGCACTCTTCACACGTTCAAATCGAGTCACACACGACGCCGATCCCTGCAATTGTAGCGATGTCAGTCAGCGATCAATCGCCCTGAGTTACAAAACTGTTATGTGACCAGGTCTGGTGGATGCGCCGTCAATGCTCTGGCCGGATTTTCCACCAGCAACCGGCGTATGTCGATCGCTTTGAACCCGGCATCCATCAGGGTAAGTGGGAATCGCTCGACAAGATACCGGAAGCCCGGCGCGCCTCCATATGAACGGTGATATGAGCGCCGCGCAAGGTCTCCCGAGATCAGAAGCTGATCAGAATAGCCCAGCTCAGCAAGCCTGAACAGCATCCGGGCTCGCTCAGTGTCGGATCCATACTTTTCCTTGGAAACCTGATCGAACGAAACGTACGCACCTGTAGCAAGGACATCCAGCAGGTGGCGCTCCTCCAGCACGAAGTCGAGGTGCCCCACCACGACCCGGCTCGGATCGACTCCGTGCTTTGCCAGCGTCGTCACCTGCTCGAGCGCCATCGTGCCTTTCTCCGTATGTGTCGAGATCGGCGCTCCCGTGGAGAGGTGAGCGATCGCCGCAGATTCCAGCACACGCGCCTCCACGTCGCTGATCTGGTCGAGAGACGTGGACACTTTGATCACGCCCGCCCGAACCTTGAACATCCCGATCCCATCACGAAGTTCAGCAACCATGCGGTCCGCGATTGCATCGACCCCTTGTCGTCCAAGATACGGAGCCGAAAAACGGTCCTTGTGATGCCCGGTGACGACCACAATGTGAACTGGTGCTCGTTGCGCAATCCAGTGGACTTCATTCACATCGCGGCCATGGTCTGCCGGCGTCATGTCCACGATCGCCCTCAATCCCGCCTGAAACGCATCTTCGAGTTCGGCCAACGCCAGCGCTGCATCATCCAGGTACAGGTCGGGATCGGTCACACCAACGCGGCCCGGTTTGCAGATAAGGTGCTCGTGATGCAGCGTCACACCAAGCTCGCCCGGCAGGACCGGCCCAAGCACCGTCATGACGTGCGGGCCGTCGGGATCGACCGCTTCAGGTATATCGGCTGGTTCATATGACTCGCCGTCGTTCAAGCCAAAGTCATACGATTCGTTGAGCATCGCTTTGTCATCCTACTTACCGTCGACAATCGCCCCGTTTGCTCTCAGTGTTTCCCGCAACTCGCCAATGTTTATCAGTCGCGGTGCCATCCCTGTTGAAACCGCAATGGCCGCTGCGGTTCCGGCTGCCTGGCCCATTGCCATGCATTGCCCCATGCTCCGGACTGACGCATGAGCATCAAACGTGGCCGACAGACAGCGTCCCGCCACAATCAAACCGTCGACCTCGAGTGGCATCAGACACCGATAGGGAATCCCGTACGTTTGTGAGTCAGGCACGTACTCCCACCGAGTATCTGTCGCGGCATGGTGAGCCTCGATCGGCGCACCGCACTGGGCGATGGCATCGTCGAATTGCTTGGCACCGAGCACATCTTCTCGATCGAGTCGATACTCACCAAAGATTCGCCGCGCCTCCCGCACGCCGATCTGGTGCGACAAACCACTCAGCCTGGAATGCTCGTATCCCGGCACCCGCTCTCGCAGAAACCGAGCGTACTCCACCGCCTGACGACGCCCCTCGATCTCAGCTCCTGATAGCTGGTCAGGGTCCGTCGGATCGATGCCGCCGACTCGTGTCATGTTGGTTGCCATCACGCCCGCCATCGGTGTGATATGCACACTTCCCTCTCGTCTCGGCAGATCAAAACCACCCTGTTCGATCGCCTCCGCCATCAGGCGCTGCAATTCAGGCTGCCGTACCAGCCGTGCCCGTTCTGTATCG
>JBGTJM010000269.1:0-7421 GCA_041745115.1 Thermomicrobiales bacterium | reverse complement strand
CCGTCTCATGGTCTCGATCAGGATCGAGAGATGCAGCTCTCCACGCCCGGACACTGCGAATACGTCCGGTTGGTCGGTCGGCTCCACCCGCAGCGAAAGATTCGTCTCGAGCTCTCGATAGAGCCTTTCTCGCAATTGACGGGACGTTGAATATTTTGCCTCTCGTCCAGCGAACGGTGATGTGTTCACACCAAACGAAAGCTTCAGGGTCGGTTCTTCGATGTCAATGGCATCGAGTGGGTTCGGATGGTTGGGATCTGCCAGCGTTGCGCCAATCCGGGCATCGGTAAAGCCGGCAATCGCCACAATATCACCAGCAACCGCCGACTCGATCTCCCGGCGGCCAAGGCCGTCAAACGTTGACAGGGATGCCACACGCTGACGGGACTCGACGCCGTCTTTGCCGACCTGAACAAGCTGACTGCCAACGGAGATAGTGCCGGAATGAATTCGGCCAATCGCGATCCGCCCCAGATGATTGTCGTAATCCAGGGAGGCGATGAGCAAGCTGGCCGGCGCCAGACGGTCGGTAACCGGGGCTGGGATCTGCGCCAGAATCGTGTCGAGCAGCGGTCGCAAGTCGTCTTGAAGTTCCTCGGGACCATAGCCAGCCCGACCCTCCCGCGCGATGGCGTAAAGGACCGGAAACTCGAGCTGGTCCTCATGTGTTGCCAGATCGAGAAACAGGTCCTGGGTCAGCGACACCACATCACCAGGACGAGACGAAGGTCTGTCGACCTTGTTCACCACAACGATCGGTTTGAGACCAAGAGCCAAGGCGCGCTGCAGCACAGTTCGAGTTTGTGGCATCGGCCCCTCGACAGCATCGATCAGCAGGAGGCAGCCATCGGCCATGTTCAGTACCCGCTCGACTTCGCCACCGAAATCGGCATGCCCGGGGGTATCGATGATGTTGATCTTAACCCCGTTGTACGCAATAGCCATGTTCTTGGCAAGAATGGTGATTCCCCGTTCTCGCTCCAGATCATTGCTGTCCATGATCAGCTCACCCGCGGAACTGGGGTCCCGGAAGATATTTGACTGTTTCAGCAAGCCATCGACGAGGGTCGTCTTGCCATGATCGACATGAGCGATAATCGCCACGTTTCTCAGCGAATGATCTGGGGTGGCGTTTCCACCGGGCTGGTGCACATCTGAACCAGCTTCTCGTTCAGTTGTCATTGATTCCGTCATGGGTGAAGTGGGCTCTTCCAGTACTTCGAACGCAGGAGTACATTGCGGCGAAATGAATCAGTCGTCGTCTCCATCGGGACAACCTGACAATTGTGCCTGTTTATTGCGGATTCCGCCAGTCTGAGTTTGTTATTCAATTGCGAATCTGGCACGAGGCAAGGTACTTGCTCCATCCTGCGATTCCGGACAACTGCACGACCGTCCAACTCCCATGTGACGTACGCTTTACGGCATCACTCTCCAGTCTGGAGTCGAATGCGAAACGCCAAAAGTTCAATATCAAGTCCTGAAGGAGGTTCCATGCCAACAATCAAAGTCGGATGCACCGTGCATCCCCAGCAGTCAACGTACGAACAGATGCGTGAGACATGGAAGAACGTGGAGAACCTGGGTGCCGACAGCCTCTGGACGTGGGATCACTTCTTCCCGCTCTACGGTGACCCTGAAGGCATGCACTTTGAGGGTTATTCGCTTCTGGCGGCCATGGCGGAGGTTACGCAAACGATTCCCTTTGGCATGTTGGTGACCTGTAATTCCTACCGCAATCCCAACCTGCTGGCCGACATGGCGCGAACGGTCGATCACATCTCAGGAGGTCGGCATATCCTGGGGATTGGCAGCGGCTGGTTCGAGCGCGACTACCTCGAATATGGCTACGACTTCAAAACGGCCCCCGATCGACTGCGTGACCTCGATGCCGCCATGCCGATCATCAAGAAGCGTCTCGCCAAACTCAACCCCGGCCCGGTGAACGGGCAAATCCCGATTATGATCGGTGGGTCAGGGCCCAAAGTGACGCTCCGGATCACCGCTCAGTACGCCGATCTCTGGAACGGAGGGGGCACGCCTGAAGAATTCGGAGCCAAGAACCTGATTCTCGACGAGTGGTGTCAGAAACTGGATCGAGACCCGCAGGAAATTGAGCGGACGCTCATCCGCAACGATCCAGACGTCATCGACCGCGCTGAGGAATACGTTGAGAACGGCGTTACCCACTTCATTCTGGCGGCAAAAGGACCGGAGTTCGACCTGAGTTTGCTCCGGCAGATGCTCGAATGGAGAGACGCCAGGAATGCCAGCAGTTCTTGATACTCTGCAAACGATAATGTGGTCGTTTTCCGCCTGACTTGCAAGCGGATGCCAACATTGGCGATCTGACGGTGCACAGACCATGCAATCCGATATTCAATCTGATCGGAATTTCTGGAGCGTGATCCCGGCCGGCGGCGCTGGCACTCGCCTTTGGCCTCTCAGCCGCGCTGAGAAACCGAAGTTCCTCCTTCCGCTCCTTGGAGAACGGTCGCTGCTGCAGCAGACGGTTGATCGCCTGACGCCATTCTCACCTCTCGAGCGCACAATCATTGTTGCCGGACCCGCCCATGCTGATGAGATTGCCCGACAGGTCCCAGATTTGCCAACGGAGAACATCGTCATCGAGCCGTCGCCCAAAGGAACGGCCCCCGCAATCGGCCTCGCTGCTATTCTGATCCATGAACGGGACCCAGATGCAGTTATGGCAAGTTTTGCCGCCGACCATGCCGTACAGAATCTGGAAGCATTTGGAGCAGCGATTCGATCGGCCCAACTCGCGGCAAGCGAGGGCTGGCTAACGACGATCGGCCTGACACCAACCCGGCCCGAAACCGGCTACGGTTACATTGAGCGCACTGAGGCAATCGCTTCGACCAATACACCAGTCCCAGTCTATGTCGCCTCGCGATTCACAGAAAAGCCCGATTTCGAGCTCGCCGAAGCGTTCATTTCATCGGGTCGGTTCGTGTGGAACGCCAGCATGTTTTTCTGGAGTGTCGACCGCTTCATCGAGGAACTGGCAATCCATCAGCCGTCTCTTTTCGAGTCGCTCTCTGCAATCGCCGGCGCTTGGCGCTCGGCTGACCGGGCTGATGTCCTGCAACGCGAGTGGTCCAGCATCGAATCCATGACTGTCGATCAAGGGCTAATGGAGAAAGTCTCAGGTTTCGCGGTAGTACCAGCAGAAATGGGCTGGTCGGACGTCGGCGACTGGCACGGGCTCGGTGAGCTGCTCGAAAAGGATGACCACGAAAACAGCATCCGGGCAGAAAGCATTGTCGAGGACGTCTCGAACTCCGTCGTGTATTCCACGACCGACAGGCTGGTTGCCCTGATCGGTATCGACGGACTGGTCGTCATCGACACCCCCGATGCCCTCCTGTTGATTCCGCGCGACCGGTCTCAGGAAGTCCGGTCCATCGTAGACCAGCTTCGCGAGAGCAACGATGATCGTACCTGACACCAGGTCAAACCAACCCGCAACACCGACGCGCGACATTCCGCTTGGAATCGAGGACTTGCTCCGCGCCCGTTCGATCCTGGCAGGGAAGGAAGACTTCATCCCTGGTCGTCGCGCTGCGATTGCCATTCAGACACCGCTGGTTTACTCAGATCCACTCACCAGACAGCTAGGCTGCAATATCTGGCTAAAGCTCGAAAATCTTCAGAAGACCGGCTCGTACAAGATCCGAGGAGCGTTCAACAACATCGCAAATCTCGTTCCAGACCAAAGAAACCGGGGCGTTGTCACGGCATCCGCCGGGAATCACGCTCAAGGAGTGGCGTACGCGGCGAGTCAATTCGGCATTGCTGACAAAACCGTGATCTTCGTTCCGATCGGTACGCCCAGGGTCAAACAGGAAAACACTCGCGCCTTCGGTGTCGACGTGCGCGAGATTGGGGAAACGTTCGACCAGTCCCGTGAGCTGGCGTATCAGGAGGCGGCAACTTCGGGGAAGCCATTTGTCGAGCCGTTCGATGACTGGTCCACAATCGCCGGACAGGGCACGATCGGCCTGGAAGTCATCGAAGATCTACCCAACGTTTCGACCATAGTCGTGCCGGTTGGTGGAGGCGGACTTATTTCCGGAATCGCTTTGGCTGCAGCCAGTCAATCCAGTGAGATCAGGGTCATTGGCGCCGAGGCCGCTGGCGCGGCGTGTATGCAATGGGCTCTTTTGCACGGCCAGGCGCAGGATCTCCCGGACCCACCTCGCACCCAGATTGCCGACGGAATCAAGGTTCGTCAGGCCGGCCAGAAGCCATTTCTTGTTTGCAACCATTTTGTCGGCGCCGATCGCATTGTCGCTGTGCGTGATACGGAAACCGTTGCCGCGATTGCCGACCTGATGGTCTACACAAAAGTGATAGCCGAGGGCGCTGGTGCAATCGGGCTGGCTGCTGCACGTAGGCTCCAGGCTGGAGTCGTTTCCACCGTGAATCCGGTGAGACGGGATCAGCACATGGTGATCGTTATCAGCGGCGGAAACATCGATCCAAGCTTCTCCTGGCGCATTCTTTACGAGCAAACGATCCCGAATCTACTCGCAATCAGACTCGCCATGCTAGACAGACCAGGTGAGCTCCTCCGGATGCTGATGCCGATCGCTCAGGCGAATGTCAACATCATCGATGTCGACGTGAATCGCCTTGATGCTCGTCCCCGCATGGGTGAGCGCATCGTCGAGCTCTGTGTCGCCATCACGGGACAAGCGCAGGCGGACGCGCTACTGTCATCGCTGAGCTCCCGAGGATATCGAGTACTGGTGAGTCGATGGCAGGACCCGTCCATCGATCGGGCCGGAAACGTCTCTCGGTCCGCGATCATGTCAAACCGCTAAACTGGAGATTCAGCAGATGCCTGATTCCGCCAAACCAGAAGGACCCGACAATCTCATCGGTGACGCTTTGTTCGACCCCAATGCACCCGGTAGCGAGCTCGATGATCCAATTGCCTATCGAGATCTTACTGATCGACTGCCTAATGAAGCATTGCGCGAGGAGCTGGCGAACATGACCGAGGAAGAGGAGGAAGCGTTCCTCAAGCGCCTCGAAGAGCTATCCGACATCTACCTTGGACCCGGTGGCCCCTGACACCCAGTCCGGCAACGAGACACCCCACACAGTTGCAATGTCAAGAAGCTCAGACCACGTTCGATCTGGCACATCGATCCCGTCTCGCTCCCGCCGAGCCCGTTCGGCGACCTCAGGTTCGCCCGGAAGCAACACCTCGGAAAATCCCTCGGCTGGCTGTGCATTGTGGATTTCGTCCACTTGCCGACCTATCTCTGAGAAAAACTTCTCGAGCGGAGTCAGCCTCGCGGGATCGATGACCAGAATCACCGCGCCGTTTGCGCCGCGGTGCTCCGCGGAACGTTCAGGAGTCAACCCTGCAAGCCCTCGACCCAGCAGCTGCGCCAGTATGCTGAATCCTGACCCCTTATGTGCTCCGAAAGGCATCAGTGCCCCACCATCATAGAAGTCAGATGGATTCAGAGAAGGCACCCCCTCTACGTTCACGACCGCGCCCGGGGGGGAGGGAAGTCCCTTCGCCCGTGCGACTCGCAGTTTCCCTTCGGCCACAAATGCGGTAGCAATGTCCAGAGAAACCGGTGCCTCGCCGCTTCCTCGAGGCACCGCCCACGCGATTGGGTTCGTGCCCATAACCCGGCTGCGCGCGCCATACGGGGCCACTGCAGCCCCAGCATTGGCCATCGCCAGCGCAATCATGTCCTCTCTGCCAACAGCTTCAACATAGGGAGCGACTCGCCCTACGTGGTACCCCCGTTCGACCACGCACAACCCCAGGCCGTTCGCACGGGCAAGTTCGATCGCCTCCTTTGTTGCCAGCTGCATCGCCGGCTGACCCCAGCCCCATTTGCCATCGACCCGCGCCACTGACCCGTCGCGATGAACGACTTCGGCTTCTGCAGCAGGATCCAGAGCCCCGCTTTGCACCTGGTCGAGGTATTGAATGATCCGGATGACGCCATGCGAGTCATGACCCGCCAGGTTGGCATCGACGAGTGAATCGGAGACCACCTTCGCGAGACTCGGTGGCGTTTTCGCCGCCTCCAGAATCAGCCTCATCAGCTCCCGAAGTTCAACGTGACTGTGGACGGCCATGCTTGCCCTTTGCTCCCCATGTGATGCAATCTGTACGTTCCGTCTAACTTGCTTTGCATTATCCGCGAAAGGACGATGCTTCGACCCACACGCTATCCTTCTCGCACGTCGTTACGAAAGGAACCACTATGCAACGGTATCGAATCTCCGACATTCCAGCCGAGGTCGACGATTCACCGATCTTCATCGGGAAGGTCACAAAACAGGCGATGGTGACCGACGCCAACCCGGATCTCTTGCGAGCAAACCTCGTGACATTCCACGATGGTGCGCGTAACAAGCTGCACGAGCACGGATCAGATCAGATACTGGTTGCCACCTCTGGTCGTGGGTTCGTGGCAACCGAGGCGGAGCGCATCGAGCTTACTCCCGGCGATGTCGTGCACATTTCCAAAGGTGAGCGGCACTGGCATGGCGCAATGCCGGGAGAGACATTCGCTCACATGTCGATACTGACTCCAGGCAAAATGGTCATTCACGAAGAGGAATGAAAGAGAGTCTAGCCCTCGAATCCCCTCACGACCCCCTGCAACAGCTGGCTCGACTCGGCCATCACGAACCGCAGACCATCGATGTGATTCAGCACTTCCAGAAGGTCAGCACCATCGAAATGCTCGACCCCGTCCGCCAGCTCGCAGCACTCTCGCAGGGCGTTGACCAGATTTGATCGAGCCTGGGTTCCGCGCAGAGCAGTCTGACGTTGATACTCATCCATACCAGTGAACTCCTCAACCTTTAGCGTTGTCGGCGGCTACTACCAGCGGTTCCGCTGGAGTTGGAAGGGATCCTGGAAAGGCAAGCGTCGCTTCTGCCAGACGCCCCAGGTCACAGAGTCGCCGTTCGTCGAACGGTCTCCCTGAAAGCTGCAACCCAACCGGCAAGCCGAGCTCGTCGAAGCCGCATGGTATCGACAGCGCTGGTTGACCGGTCACATTGAACGGCATCGAAAGCCGCGTATATGCCATGCTAACGTGCTCCTCGATGCCATCTGGATAAAACACAAATGTGTGTTCGGCACGTGCGGCCGTCCCGGGTGTTGCCGGGGTCAGCATTGCATCGAGTTTGTGCTTGCCAAACAATGAACGTACCTCCAGACTCAGCTGCCGACGCACCTGGATCGCTGCGGTGTATCCGGTCGCCGGAAAGAGTGCGCTCGACTCGATCCGGCTGCGCAACTGTTCACCGTACAGGTGTCCTTGTTCTGCCAGAAACTGCTTGTGAACAGCCGCCGTTTCGACCCGATTGATGATGAAGCTGCAAGCCCGCGCCCTCGACGCTCCGGGCCACGG